>CAYUPT010000160.1:0-7942 GCA_964446725.1 uncultured Bradymonadales bacterium
AGCATGCCTCCGAAGACGGCGTAGGCCGCCGTGCCCCAGTACAGAAGGCAGATAAAGAAGAGTCCCCACACCGTCGACCAGCGGGCGGTGCGCTCGTTGTCGACGGTATAAAAGCGCACCAGTACGTGGGGCAGTCCGCAGGTTCCCAGAATCAGACTCAGCGTCAGGGCCACCCACTGGTAGAACGAGCCGTGGGCAAAGGGCTCGGCAAATTGTCGGTCCACCTCGTCGATGAGCTCCGCGATCTGGGGGCCGAATTCGACGGGCGGGGCGACGGTGGACCAGCCCTGACTCCAGCCGACGGCGTACAACCCGATCATAAAGGCCAGAATCAAAATCACGTACTGCAGGGCCATATTCTTGGTGGCGCCGAGCATTCCGGAGAGGGCGACGTAGCCGATGGTGACGCCCATAAAGATGATGACGCCCCACTCATAGGAGATCCCGAGAATATACTGAGCCATCAGGCCCATGCCGCTGCCCTGTCCGATGGCGTACACGAAGGCAATAATGAGCGTTCCGAAGGCGGCGATGCCCCGGGCCTTATCGGAGTAGAAGCGGTCGCCGATGAAGTCGGGAGCGGTATACTTGCCGAAGCGCCGAAACTGGGAGGCCATAAAGATCAGCAAGATGAAGTAGCCGGTCGTCCAGCCGACGACGTAGGAGAGTCCAAAATAGCCCATGGTGGCCACCAGGGCGGCGACGCCGAGGTAGGAGGCGGCGCTCATCCAGTTGGCGCCGATGGCCATGCCGTTTTCCAGAGCACCGATGGAGCGGCCGGCGACCCACAGGTCGTCGACTTCGGCGACGCGAAACAGCCAGCCGACGCCCAGAAAGAGCATCATCATGGCGACGACGGTCAGGGCCGGAAAGAGCTTGAACCCGGGGTCGAGGGCCGTCTGGTAGTCGCTTACAGTACCGATGATGGGGAGCATGGAGTTCTCCGAAATCGAGATGACGCAACGAGAGGGTCGGCGACGGACTACACGGCGACGGTCAGAGCTCGTCGTCGGGATCGGAGCCGTAGGTATCGTCGAGCCGGTCGCGGTAGGCGGCGTAGATGCCGGCCAGGACCAATGCGGCGCCGGGAGCGACGATGGCGGTCAAAAAGAAGTTCAGCGGAATGCCGCCCAGAACGCGGGTGTCGGTCATCAATTCGGGGGCAAAAAAGCTGGCCGTGACGGGGCCGAAGACAAAGAGTGCCCAGATCACCGACAGGCCAAAGATGGCCTTGAGGTTGTCTCGCATAAAGGGCGTGGCGGGCCGAAAGATGTTGATCTCGCGGTCCAGATAGTCGACGGAGGAATCGTCGTCGCGGTCGGGCTCGGGCATCGATGGACTCCAGCGTGGTGCGGACTACGGGGCGTGGACACATTCATTGGTCGTCATCGTCGCCGATGTCGTCGTCTTCAATGTAGTTGTCGGCGGCCTCGACGTCGACACCGACGGTCAAATATTCGTTGTCGGCGCCGTGGGAGTGGACCAGGGGGTTGTCGAAGGTCGCCCAGTCGAGCGTGGCTTGAGCGTCGATGGCCAGATCGGACTGGACGAGGTCGGGGACGATTTCGATGATGTCGATGATAAAGTCGACGGTATCGGCGCGGTCGAAGCGAAACTGAGGTTCGTCGGCAATGTCGCCGGAGGCATCGATATCGAGATCGAAACCGATTTCGTTGTTTTCGATCTGGAGCTGGAGGTCGACTTCCAGGTGCAGGGCGACAGTCAGCACCAGGGTGTCGTCGGCGTCTTCGGGCAGCAAGTAGACATCGATGAGGAAATCGCCGACATAGGCCGTGGCCTGTTCGCCGCCACCAAATTCAATGGTCGGCGCCAAAAGCGGCCGGAGCTGGAGTCGGGCCGGGGTGTGGCGGTCGTGGAGGTTGCGAATGCGCGAGTCGAGGAGACTGGCCAGTCCGTCGGCGGTCAGATCGAAGGGCAACTCGACGGCGGAGAGTTCATCGTTGCCCAGTTGCTGATGGAAGAGTCCGGTGCGCCAGATGGCGTCGAAAAGGCGGTCGATGGCGCTGCGGTCGGTGTGAAATAAAAAGGGGCGGTCGGCGGAGCCACTGGAGGCGGAGCCGACGGGGCGGTTTAAGGCACCGGCGACGTCGGCGACGACATCGCTGCTGTGGTCCGGAAAGTCGATGCCAAAGCCGATGGCGATGCCCTGAGAGGAGACGATGATGTCGTCGAGCAGAAGCGTGATCTCGATGGTCTGGTCGAGAAATTCGACATTATGAGTCAGAGCCTCCGGGTCGTAGAGATTATCCTCGATGAGTTCGGCGACAAATTCCTCGAAGGCGATGGCGATGGCGACTTCGACGGCGTCGGCGAGCCAATCTTCCTGGTCGCCATCGAGGTCGACGGTGACCCCGTCGGTGGTGATCTGGTCGTCGATGACGTCGACCTGAAGCTGGCGGTCGTCATCGACGCCCAATTCGACCTGGAGCTCGACGTCCAGTTCGTCGATTTCGACATAGCCCTGGAGTGGATCGGAGTTGTCGTCGTAGTCGAATTGACCGTCGACGCGCAGGCCCTCGACGGCAATGTCGATGGTCAGCAGGCCCTGTTCGGGACTGAGATCGAGCTGGAGGTCATCCCAGTGGATATCGGTGATGTCGACGGGGATGTCTTCTTGCTCAAAGCCGACGGCGACAAATTCGTGGATCTGGTCGGCCGTCAAATAGGATTCGATGACATCGGTCAGAGTGTCGATGCCCGATGGATTGTCGACGACCAGTTCGGCGGCATCGTCGATGGCGTCTTCGGGGTCGGCGAGCGGGCCGTAGAGGACGGCCCGGCTTGTCTGGAGCTGGTTTCGCGCACCGTCGGTGGCGGTGACGGTCAGTAGATTAAATCCCTCGTCGACGGCGACTTCTCGCTGGAAGGTGCCGTCGTCGGCGACATCGATCTGGCGGCCGTCGACGTCGAGCAGTTCCAGTCCGGAGGGGCCGATATTACTGACTTCGCCCTGAAGGTCGACGGTGGCGTCGGGGTGGTCATCGGCGTCGAGGACGGTGCCGCGCGGCGGGCTGTGAACCTCGACGGTGGGAACGACGGTGTCGATGGTAAATTCGACGGTGGTCTCCACATCGCCGGCCGTCGCCGTCGCCTGCTGTGGACCGTCGTCTTCAAAGACGACGTCGGCCTCCCAGTAATCGCCGTCGACATCGGCGGAGACTCCTTCGACCTGTACGGAGGATGTCCCGGAGACGGAGCCCTCGAAGTGGACCCGGCGCTCCGACTCAAAGTCTCCGTTGTCGGGAGCGGTGATCGTCAATGCGATGTCGCCACGGGCATCGTCCGACGAGTTTCCACAGGCCGTCATGGTCGAAAGGAGTAGTGACAGCGAAGCGAAGACCATCAAACGGCAAGCCAGACAGGGTAGGCGTCGCATAGAAGTGACTCGGCGCTAAGGATGAAATCTGAGGATATCTACATCGAAGTACTGGATACCGATTTATTCCGCCAGAATCAATACGATGACGCTTCTGGCCGTTGGTATTTCCGGTGGTGGTGGAGCGGGGATAGCCATCGCCGATGAGCGGCCGGAGTAGCTCGAATTGTCGCCACGTCGTCACAATTAGGGGGGATTGAATCGTTCGACAGCCCGGGGGATGATGCTCTACACTTATGGCTGCAACTGTTAAGGAGTGATAATTGAACCCGGATAATGGTCTGGTTTCCATCGGCGAATAACGCATGGATCGGATGGGACGATCGATGCGGAGCAGGTCGGAATAGTCGACGGTGACCGCTCTGGATGGATGAAACGAGGCTTTGCGATGACGGGATACCGGAAGGGATTGCAGCATGCGGCGTGGGTGTCGGTGCTGTGTTTATTCGCATATTCACTGGGATGTGGTGATGTGGAACCCGACGGCGATGAGGCGTCGGAATCCGTGGAGAGTTACGTCGAATACAGCGATGAATACGACGCCGATCACACCGGAGATCACCAGTTGGTCATCGACGCCGGGGATATCGATGAGTGGTCGGTCGGCGATGGGGTCATTGAATTGGAGTACGGGGAGACCTTCCGTCAGATCGGTCTGATGATGGCGGCGGACGCCGTGGATGCCATGGAGTACCGAAGCCGGATCGACGGCGAATGGACGGAGTGGAAAACGCTCGACGTCTACTTCAGCGAGGGACGTCTTCACAACGCGCACGTCATCGCCGAAGAGGGCGCTGATCGATTGCAGTGGCGCGGCATTGAGGGGCTGGAATCTGCGCAGGTTACGTTTTCCGACGAGGTGACGGCGCGAAGTGAGATCATCGGAGCGCAAGACGACGTGGACTCGCCCCCAGAGACGGGCGACGGCGATGATATCGACAGCCTGTCGCAGGCCGTGGCGCCGTCATCGATGGTGACGAGTCGAAGCGACTGGCAGGCGACGGATCCCGGCAAAGTCTGCGGAAATGTGGTCGCTCCCTATCGAATGACAATCCACCACACGTACAGCCCCAGTGATGACGGCGGCGACGCCGCCTTGCGGATGCGCCAGATGCAGAGTTACCACATCAACACCAACGGCTGGTGTGATATCGGCTATCACTTCGTGGTTGCCCAGTCGGGTGAAATTTTCCAGGGACGCTCGCACTCCGATCGCCCGGCGGCTCACGTCGGAGGCGAAAATAGCGGAAATGTCGGTATCAGTATGATCGGCGATTACACCACGTCGGGGCCGCCGCAGATCCAACTGGACGGAGTCGTCGATATGGTGGCCTGGGTTCACGACGAGCACGGAGTGGACATCGATGATGACGCCATCAAGGGCCACCGAGAGTGGCCGGGCCAGTCGACGCAGTGTCCGGGAGATAGTGGCCTCGCCGAACTGGACGATATCATCGCCGATGCCGCCGATGAGGTCGCCGACGATAGCTCCGGTGACGACAGCGGCAGCGGAGATGACGACGATGGTTCCGGTGGCGGTGATTCCGGCGATGGCGCCGACGACGATGATGGCGGCAGTGGCGGTTCGTCCTCGGGGCTGCCCGATGATGGAGACAACGTCGACGTCAACGGTGGATGCGGCTGTTCGGCGACCAGTGGCGACTCGTCGTCGCCGCCGACGAATGTATTGTTGGTGATGGTCGTGCTCGGGGCACTGGCGATTCGGAATCGTCGGACCCGATAGGCGGCGTCCTCGACGAATGACAGGGGCGCGACAGACGACAACCCGGCCAGCGATGGCCGGGTTGTCGCGTTTGGGCGTGACGACACAACAGCGGATTGATTACTGTGCGGCGTAGCCCTCGTCTTCGTGGGCCAGATTTTCAAAGCGCGTGTAAGGACCGAAGAAGCGCAGGTTGATTTTGCCGGTGGAGCCGTTTCGGTGTTTGCCGATGATGATTTCGGCGAGGCCCTGGGCCTCGGTGTCTTCGTCGTACATCTCCTCGCGATAGATAAAGGAGATGAGGTCGGCGTCCTGTTCGATGGCACCGGACTCGCGCAGGTCACTGATCTTGGGGCGTTTGTCGGAGCGCTGCTCGACGCCGCGGTTGAGCTGGGCGAGGGCGATGATCGGGATCTCCAGCTCCTTGGCGACGCCCTTGAGGTTACGTGAGATCTCGCTGATCTCCTGTTCGCGAGAGCCCGATGAGCGGGAGTGCTGAGTACCGGTCATCAACTGGAGGTAGTCGACAAAAATGATTTCGATGTCGTGCTCCGCTTTGAGGCGCCGGGCCTTGGAGCGAAACTCCATGATCGGAAGGCCGGGGGTGTCGTCCAGGTAGATCGGGGCTTCCGACAGGGTGCCGGCGGCCTTGATAAGTCGCGCCCACTCCTGCTCGGTCATACTCCCTTTGCGCAGATTCGACTGGTTGATGCGGGCCTCGCTGCACAGCATGCGGATTGCGAGCTGCACATTGGACATCTCGAGGCTAAAAAAGGCGCTGGGAATATTGCGCTGAATTGCGGCGTGGGCCGCCATATTGAGGGTGAAACTGGTCTTGCCCATACCGGGACGGGCGGCGACGACGATCAGATCCGAGGGTTGCCAGCCGGCGGTCATATCATCGAGGTCGATAAAGCCGCTGGGCACACCGGTGATCTGTTCGTCTTTTTGGTAGAGGGCCTCAATTTCGGTAAAGGCCTCTTTGACGACATCGCGCATCACGGCGTAGTCGCGCTTTTGGCCGAGTTGGGTGATGGCAAAGAGGCGCTGTTCGGCGCCGTCCATAAAGGCTTCGAAGTCGTTGACGTCGCCGTAGCACTCGTTGATGAGATCGCCGGCAGCGGCGATGAACTGGCGCAGCGAGGACTTGCGTTGAACGATCTCGGCGTAGTGGTTGACGTTGGCTGCCGAGGGAACGGCGCCGGAGAGTCGGGTCAGATAGGAGGGACCGCCGGCGGCCTCCAGACGGTCTTCGGCCTCCAGATAGTCGGCCAGCGTCAGGACGTCGATGGGCTCGCCGCGCTGATGGAGCTCGAGCATGGCCCGAAAGACGTGGCGATGCCCCTCGCGGTAGTAATCTTCGGGAGCGAGTTGGCCGGAGAGCTCGTCGAGTACCTGGTTGTCCAACAAAACGGCGCCGAGGACACTTCGCTCGGCATCTTCGTTGTGCGGAGGAGTCCGCATCTGGGAGTTACTCATGATTCGTCGGTGACCACGTAGTCGTTATTGATGAGGTCGACGAGGGTCTCCATGGTCTCTACATCGTCGACGTCAGTCTTATTGAGCACATCGCCGACGGTGTTGTAATTGAGCGCCCGCTGGAAGGTGTCGAGTTCGTCGTCCTCCAGCTCGCTGAGGGGAGCCTCCAGTGGTTTGGGGACGGAGACCGAGGCGCTCATTTCCGGGGCATTGGGCCCGATATTTTTGAGCTCGTCGAGAATCCGCATGCCCTCCATCATCAGAGATTCGACGGATTCGTCGATCTCGTCTTCAAAGGACTCCTCGGAGGGCGGTTCCAGTGAAAAGGTGCCCTCGTCCCAGGCAATAAGGCGGTAGAAGGCCTTGTAGGGATCGAGGTCGTGGTCGTCGTTGATCGTCGAAAAGTAGACGCGACCGTCGCGCAAAAAGACTTTGCCGACGTCGTCGCCCTTCATGATGACCAGGACACCGGACTTGCGACTGGTCGAAAAGAGCTGCAACAGGTCCGGCAGCGGGACTTCCTCGATGAGCCCCGAAATTGATCCGCCCATGCCGCCACCGCCGGCGGTCTGATTGACGGCCGGGGCGGCCATGGTGTTGTGGCTGGCGCCGGCCTGGCGTCCCGGCGGAGGGCTTGTGGCGGCGGATTGTTCGGCGGTGGCCTGCGCCTGTGCCGGGCCGCCGGCACCGGGCGGCTGTTGACGCTGGTTTTGAGACGGCGGGGGCGTGCCCGTGCGCTGGCCCTGGGTGGCCCCGGGGTTGCCGCCTTCGTCGGGGGATTGAGCCACATCCGGCATATCGGCATTGGCGTCGTCGACGCCGCTGTCCCGGTGAACCAATTTGATGATGTTGGTCCCGATGAGGATGCGATCGCCCTCGGTCAGTTGAGCGCGCTCCTCGATTTTCTCACCGTTGACAAAGGTGCCGTTGGTGCTCTGAAAATCTTCGATAAAGAGGTCACCGCCGTGGGTGGTGATCCGGGCATGTCGCCGCGAGACCATATCCTCGACGAGCACCATATCGAGTTCTCCGCCGCGGCCGATCTCAATTTCGGTATCGAGCTCCAGCGGAAACTCGCCTCCCTGGTACTTGCCGGAGATGAATTTCAGGACGTAGCCACCTGTCTGAGAACGATTCAATTTCACCTCTCCTCAACCGCCGTCTGTCAGGGCTGTGAAGTCGCCCCGAGCGATGCGGTCGAAAAAGCCGGTTAACATGTGGATAAACGTTAAGTTGAGACGTCGAGCCCGTCAACAATGAACACCGGGGATCGGGCTGTTCCGCCTGCGACGCGCGACGTTATCAGACGATCGGTATGGAGCGCAATCAAAACGCGCTGAGCG
>CAYUPT010000161.1:0-7761 GCA_964446725.1 uncultured Bradymonadales bacterium
ACAATTTTCGGACCACGGTCTACCGAACTGGGTAAAACGTGCTCCGGTGGGAATCGAGTTGGTGACTCGACGGGTCGGTGATGGACCAGCCGGCGCCAGCAAGACTGTGGACAATCCCGGCTGGGCGTGCGCGGTGGGCTGTGTTATAGGATGCTACAGAACAGAGAGTTTTTACCGGTGGCGTCTCCAATGTGAACGTCAGCCGGTGCTGAGAAATCGACAGTTTTTGGTGATCCACATTCTATGGCATTCGGCTCGTTTTGGACCGAATCGGGCTTGCGAAATCGCGATGCAATCGGTGTCGACGCAATGGCGGTCGTGTATCGCCACCGTGCACATCCGGCGTATCTGCGATCCGTCGGGTCCGGCACTACGGCAGGCGAGCCGGTGCCGATCTGAGGTATTATGTCCAATACACTGCTGGTCAATTCGACCCGCGCCGAGACACGTGTGGCGCTGATCGAAGACGGGATTTTGAGCGAATTGTACATGGAGCGGCGTCGCGACCGCGGTGTCGCCAGCAATATCTACAAGGGCCGAATTTTGCGGGTCCTCCCCGGAATGCAGGCGGCCTTTGTCGACGTCGCTCAGGAAAAGGCCGGGTTTTTGCACGTCAGCGATTTTTATGACTTCCAGAAAGATCTGGAGTTACTCGACGACGATCCCGATCAACTGCCGCCACCGTCGCGTGGCAAAATCAGCAAAAACACCAATATTTCGGACTGCATGAACGAGGGCGAAGAGATCCTGGTGCAGGTCTCGAAAGAGCCGATGGGGACCAAGGGGGCGCGGCTGACGGGACATATCTCCATTCCCGGCCGCTACGTCGTCTTTATGCCTACGGTCTCTCATATCGGGGTCTCCCGGCGCATCGGCTCCGAAAAAGAGCGCAAACGGCTTCGAAAAATTGTGGAGAATAACCGACCCGACGGGACGGGCTTTATCGTTCGCACCGTCAGCGAGGACATCGACGAAGATAAGATCCTGCGCGACATGAAGTTGCTCATCCAGTTGTGGACCGATATTCTGGAGCGCTTCAACGACGTCAAAGCCCCGTATCTGCTCAATGAAGAGCCCGATCTGCTGCTGCGTTCGGCCCGCGACCTCTTTACGACTGACATCGATAAACTGGTCGTCGACGACAAAAAAGCCCACAAGCGGGTCAGTGAATTTACCGGCCACTACATGCCGGAATTTTCCGATAGCGTCGAACTCTACAAGGATACGGAGCCCATTTACGACGCCTACGGCATCGAAGTCGAAATCCAGCGCGCCCTCTCCGAAGAGGTGCCTCTAAAAAGCGGCGGAAGTCTGGTCTTCGACAAGACGGAGGCCCTGACGGCAGTCGACGTCAATACCGGCGGCTTTACGGGGTCGACAAGCGACCTGGAGGAGACGATTCTGCGCACGAATCTGGAGGCCGCCGAAGAGGTGGTCTACCAGCTGCGACTGCGCAATATCGGCGGCATTATCATCATCGATTTCATCGATATGGAAGACGCCAAAAATCGCGAAAAGGTCTACCGAACCCTGGAAGATGCGCTGGAAGACGACCATGTGACCACCAACGCGTTGGCCATATCGGAATTTGGGCTCGTGGAGATGACCCGAAAGCGGGTTCGCGAATCGCTGTCGCAGTATATGTGCGATCCCTGTCCGCATTGCGAGGGCCACGGCCAGATCAAGACCAAGGAGACGGTGGCCGCCGAAATTGTGCGGGAGGTTCGGCGAGAGGCCCCGTTGATGGAGGGCGACAAATTGTACGTCGACGCCCATCCGTCGGTGGTCTCCTATCTGCTTAACGTCGAGCGAAGCACCATCAAGGAGTTGGAAGACGTCTTTGAACGCGAGATCAATCTTCGAGGGAGCCGAAACGGCCACATCGAGCGCTTCGATATTGCCGATGCCCGTTGAGCGCCTGGGGGTGGTCTGCGGGCTGTGACACACCGGCCGGTGACTGCTATGATCTGGCGCACTTGTTGATGATATCCGACGGCTCAGGAGCCAATTGCGATGACCGATTTTATCTGCGCCATCGATCAGGGGACGACGGGAACGACGGTCATGATCCTCGATGACACACTTCGGGTTCGAGCCCGGGTCACCGAGGAATTCGAGCAGATCTTTCCCAAGCCGTCATGGGTCGAGCACGACCCGGAGGCGATCTGGGCGTCGACGGAGTCCACGCTGGCTCGGGCCCAACAAAAAGCCGGTATCGGCCCCGGTGATATCTCGGCGGTGGGCATCACCAATCAGCGAGAGACGACGGTGGTCTGGGACCGCGCTACCGGAGAGCCGATCCACAACGCTATTGTCTGGCAGGATCGGCGCACGAAAGGTCGGATCCAGCAGCTCGTCGACAATGGGCGAGAACCCCTGGTTCGAGAGCGCACCGGGCTGATTTTGGATCCCTATTTTGCGGGATCGAAGGTGGAGTGGATCCTCGATCGCGTCGACGGGGCCCGACGACGGGCCCGCGACGGCGAGTTGGCCTTCGGGACGATCGACAGCTACCTGGTCTGGAAGCTCACCGGCGGCGACGTCCACGTCACCGACGTATCGAATGCGTCGCGAACGCTGTTTATGGACCTTAACAAGGTGCAGTGGGACGACGAGATGCTCGAGATCTTCGGTGTTCCCCGGCCGATGCTTCCCGAGATTGTGGGCAACTCCGAGGTCTACGGCGAAGTCCACGGCATCGAAGGGCTGGCCGACGGAACGCCGATCTGTGGGATGGCCGGCGACCAGCAGGCGGCCCTGTTTGGCCAGATCTGTTTTTCGCCCGGCGAGGCCAAGTGCACCTACGGCACCGGCGCGTTTTTGTTGATGAATACCGGCGACGAGGTCGTCCCCAGCGAGCACCGACTGCTGTCGACGGCGGCCTGGCAGATCGACGACGAGATGACCTACGCCCTGGAGGGAAGTGTCTTTATCGCCGGAGCCATGGTCCAGTGGCTTCGCGACGGACTCGAGATCATCGACGACGCCGCCGAAATCGAGACCCTGGCCCGTCAGGTCGATAGTAGCGACGGCGTCGTCGCCGTACCAAGTCTCTCAGGGCTAGGCGCACCGCACTGGAAGCCCGATGCCCGCGGCGTGCTGTGGGGCATGACCCGGGGGACGACCAGGGCCCATATCGCCCGGGCGGCCCTGGAGGGGATTGCCCTTCAAAATGTCGATGTACTGTCGGCGATGGAGCGCGATTTCGGAGAGCCCATGAAGCTGATGCGGGCTGACGGCGGCGCCAGTGCCAACGATCTTTTGATGCAGATGCAGGCCGATTTTCTTGACCGTGAAATTGTGCGTCCCAAGGTAACGGAGACCACGGCGCTGGGCTCGGCATTGCTGGCCGGACTGGGCGTGGGCGTCTTTAAAGACCTCGATGAAATTCGCTCCACCTGGCGCGAAGACCGGCGTTTCCAGCCCGACATGAGCGAAGAAACGCGAAGCAGGCACCTCAAATTGTGGAATCAGGGCCTTTCGCGGGTGTGATGATCGGCGACCCTTGAGGGTATCTTTGTTCCATTCATTCCTTTGGCCAGTGAGGCTGGGCATCGGTGACTAAGACCGACGAGGACCTTCTTTCGAGGGGGGATACCACTCTTCGCCGCGGCTTGATGGGAAATACGGTGGTGTTGGTACTGACCGTCTCCGGCGTCATCGGAGCGCTGCTACTTGTCAGTAGCTACCGGGCCATCGATGCCGTGTCCGATACGGCGATCAATCAGGCGGTGGAGCGGACCGAGTCCGATATCCGGGGCTTTATGAACCGGGTCGACTCCAAGACACGGCTACTCCAAGACTGGGGAGAGGCCGGAGAATTGACATTTGGTCCCGGCGAGTTCGAGCAATTTAACGCCAGAATGCGCCCGCTTCTGGACCGAAATCAGCAACTGACCGTTGTGGCCGTCGGCGACAGCGACGGGCGGCAATATGTTTTGTGGCGCGATGATGACAGTTGGCTGGGTCGCTACCTGGAGGGAGCAGAGGTCGACGAAGCACAGTGGTTTCGGTGGAGCGAAGATGAAGAGCTGCTAGAGGAGTGGACCGAACCCGTCGAGCAGTCGGACTGGCAGCGCCCCTGGTATCAGGGAGCGATGGCCGTCGGCGACGGCAATACATACTGGACGGAGCCCTTTGTCTTCTTTACCCACGATGAACCGGGGATGGCGGCCTCTCGTCGCTTCGAAGAGCCGGACAACGGGGTGTACAACGTGGTCGCCATCGGGGTGTCGCTGCGCGATATGACGGGTTTTACCAGGCGCATGAGGCCCAGTGAAAACGGCTACAATGCGGTGTTGACCGCCACCGGAGAAGTTGTCGGTCTGCCGGCGCTGTCGCGCTACGACGACGAAGAGGTCATTGGCCGCGATGTGCTACAGTCCTGGCAACAACTCGGATTCGATGTGCTCGGCCAGGCTTTTGAGACCTGGCAACTCAACGGCGAGTCCGACACGCAAATGAGTGTCGAATACGACGGCCAGAAGTTTTGGACCGGCTTTCGCTCCATTGAGCTCGGCGATCAGTCCCTGGTGGCAGCGACACTGATTCCCCGTCAGGATCTGACGGGAGCCGTCGATCGCCAGCGCTATGTCGTCGTCGCTGTCGGTTTGCTCGGCATTGGATTGGCGGTACTGCTGTCGATGTGGATCTCCGGTCGATACGAAAAGCGGATGGAGGAGGTCTTTGACGAGGCTCAAAGACTCGGTGAGTATCGACTCAAAGAAAAATTCGCGGTCGGAGGGATGGGAGAAATTTACCGCGCCGAACACGCTATGCTGGAGCGACCGACGGCCGTCAAATTGCTCAAATCTGATCTTCACGACGAGCAGTCGATTCAGCGCTTTAAGCGAGAGGTCAAGATGACCTGCCGACTCACCCATCCCAATACGGTAACCATCTTTGATTATGGGGAGACTGAGTCCGGGCTGTTTTACTACGCCATGGAGTTTCTGGAAGGCGTGACGCTCGATCAATTCTTGGCCTATACCGGGGCGCTCAGCGAGGGGCGGGTCGTCTACTTGATGCGCCAGGTGTGCGGAGCACTGATCGAGGCCCACGGCATTGGTCTGATCCATCGCGATATCAAGCCCAGCAATATCATGGTCGGATCGTACGGCGGGCTCGGCGATCGGGTGACCGTCCTCGATTTCGGATTGGTCAAAGACATCGAGACTCCCGACAATGCGCAGCTTACCAATCAGGACTACCTGCAGGGCTCTCCGGGCTTTATGGCGCCGGAGGTCATTCAGGGGGAGGCGGCGGAGAGTGCCACCGTCGATATCTTCGCGGTGGGAGCCGTGATGTACACCCTGCTGTGCGACCAAAATCCCTTTGATGGCGAGACACCGCTGGAAATTATCATGAATCAGGTCCAGCAAAATCCGATACCACCGTCGGAAGTCCTGGAGCGGGACGTCGATCCGGACCTTGAAGAGCTAATCATGAGTTGTCTGGCCAAGACCCCCGAGCAGCGGCCGTCGTCGATGGAGGAGATTCGACAGGTATTGCTGGAACTGAGTGTGCGCCAAGATTGGAGCTTTCAGGACGCCCAGCAGTGGTGGGAGCTGCACGGCGACGACGCAGTTCCTGAGACCGAGACCCCCGGATACCTTCAGTGGCTCAGCGGCCTTTGGAATGACGATGACCATGGGCGAGAATGCCGTCGATTCCACGCTCGACGACGAGCCCGACGGATTACTGGGCGCCGAGACGTCGGAGGTCATCCAAAAAAGCGGCGACTCTGCCAACGAAGGTAACAAGCGCGACGTCGACGCTGTAACAGAGGGAGAGTCGTGAAGTTTGACACCAAACAACAGGCCCGAGACTGGGTGTGGTCGAGACTGGAGGACGAGGGGCTGGCTCGATTTCCGTTTCCCGTCGAGGGGCGGATCCCGAATTTCGCCGATGCCGACGAGGCGGCCCGACGGCTGAACGAACACCCGCTGTTTGAGCGAGCAGAGGTGATCAAAATCAACCCCGACTCGCCCCAGCAGCCAGTCCGGGAGATGGCGCTTCGACAGGGCAAGACGGTGGTGGTGCCCACACCTCGTCTCAAGGCGGGGTTTATGCGCTTTGACCCGGCGACAATCGACGAAGAGGACCTTCGCGATGCGACGATGATCAGCCGCTGGGAGCCTTTTGCCGAAGAGGTGCCACTGGACGAGATGCCGGCCATCGACCTCATTGTCACAGGCTGTGTGGCCGTCACCGAGCAGGGCGCGCGTGCCGGCAAGGGCCACGGCTACAGTGATCTGGAATACGCCATCCTTCAGGAGCTGGGCCACGACCCGGTCCCCGTCGTCACCACCGTCCACGACGAGCAAATTGTCGACGGTTTTCCCACCGAAGACCACGATCTTTTCCTGCGCGCTATTTTTTCGCCCACGCGCAGCATCGATGTCGACGACGTCGGGCCCGGTCCCGATGGCATCGACTGGAGCCTCTTAGACGGCGATGATCTCGACGAGATGCCCGTGTTGGCGGATCTGAAAGCGCGCATCGGAGACAGCGACCAGTAGTGGTGCAGCCGATTATGTCTCCGGTGGAGCCAGCACCAGCGTTGTCGGCATCCGTTTGAGCAACAGTCGCGACACACTTCCGAAAAACCACTTTTCAAACGTCGAGTGGTGGACTTTGCCCAAAAATGCGGCATCGATGTTGTGGCGGTCGATGTATTCGATGAGCACCCGACGCGCCGAGCCGCTGTGGACGAGGGTGCTGTACTCGATATCAGGGTACTGGACCTGGAGTTCATCCATCATCGCCTCCAGTGATTCGCGAGCGTCGGCGGTTAGATAGGCGACGTCGGTGGGGTCGAGAGAGCGGATGGGACCGCTTCGCGACGACCCGGTCGGCGCGTCCTGTAAGGCGTGGACGAGATGGAGGTGCGAATCGGTCAGGTCGCTGATTTCGGAGGCCGCGAACAAAGCGCTTTCAGAGCCGGGGAGAAAATCGATGCCGGTCACAAAGTTCTGATCGCCGGTCAGCCGGGCGTGTTCGGGATGGACGACCACAAGGTTGCAGGGCGCCGTCTCCCGGAGTTGGTGCACCGTCGAACCCAGTAGCATCCGGCTCAAGGCGTCGGTGGCGTCCATGCCGGTGACCAGCCAGTCGATCCCCTCGCGCTCGCAGAACTCGGTGATGATCTCGGAGGCGTCGCCTTCGTCGAGAATGATTTCGATGTCGTCGACGTCGTAGTCGACTGTTTCCAGAAAGTTTCGGACGTGGTGGGTCATGCGGTGACGGACGCCGGGGATCTCTGTGGCGTCCGTCGGATAGCCGGCGAGGTTTCGGTACTCGAATTCCTGGACGTCGGCCGGAATGGAGATGGCAAAGACGTCGACGGGCCGGTCCCGTTTCCGGGCCCAGTCGCGAAGATCGAGTGCCCAGTGGACCGCAAAGTGGGATTCGACGGAGAGATCAACGGCAATGGCGATCTTCATCTTCCACCTCCGAGGGGGAACAGGGCGGAGTGCGTTCGACGACGGTGACCATCGAAGATGTGCACCGATCGAAAACCGCAAAACCGCGGAGGAAGGTCAAAACCGGAGGGAACCGCAAAGGGGCCAAAGAGGCAAAGGGAACCAATACAGTCGAACGACCGAACACCGAAAAACGACGAGAGCGGATCGTAGCCCCGGGTGACTGAAGCGATAGCGAGGGAGCCCGGGGGCACAACGTTGAAGCGACGAGAGGCGTCAAAAGAAGGTCAAAACCGGAGGGAACCGCAAAGGGGCCAAAGAGGCAAAGGGAACCAAT
>CAYUPT010000161.1:7861-7929 GCA_964446725.1 uncultured Bradymonadales bacterium
CGACCGAACACCGAAAAACGACGAGAGCGGATCGTAGCCCCGGGTGACTGAAGCGGTAGCGAGGGAGC
>CAYUPT010000162.1:0-7906 GCA_964446725.1 uncultured Bradymonadales bacterium
ACTTCCCCTGCGCTCCAACACCATGACGCCGCCGGCGCACCTGTCAGATCCGGTCTCTCATCTCCTGGAAGCGCTCCTCTTCGAGGCGGCTGGGCACGCGTCCGATATCGTCGATATGCCCCTGGATATTCTCGATGCGCTCTTCTGGCGGCGGGTGCGTCGATAGGAATACCGGCGGCGAGGGCTGGGCCTGTAACTTCTCGAAGAACGTGATGAATCCCTGTGGATTGTAGCCGGCGTCGACCTGGTATCGCACCCCCCAGCGATCGGCGTCGCGCTCCATCGAGCGGCTATAGGTCATCATAAAGCCCTGTTGGGCCACCGCCGATACCAGCCGGGCGACAATGCCCGGTTCTTCACCGAGCGCCATCTGGGTGACGGCTTCGGCGCCGAAGGCCGCCACCAGCCGCTGAGCGATGTGGCGGCGGGTGACGTGGGCGACCTCGTGGCCGAGAACGGCCGTCAATTCCGCCTCATTTTCCATCTCCCTGAGCAATCCGGTGTAGACGTAGATGCCCCCTCCGGGGATGGCAAAGGCGTTGACCATATCCGGGTCGTCGACGAGGTTAAATTCGATCTCGATTCCGTCGGGCCGTTCATCGACGCCGGCGACGATATCCTCGCCGAGTCCGCGCACGTAGTCGACGAGCACGTCGTCGTCCGAAAAATCGAGTTCCTGGCGCAATTCCTCCTCGAATTCCTCGCCGAGTTGATTTTCCTGCTCGACGGGAACCAGTGCGTCGGCGGCGACGCCAAACCAGTGTGCGCAACCGACGCCCACCAGACAGACCGTCATTAGCAACGCGGCGAATTTATAGGAACGAAACATCCAGTCCTCCTTGGTATCGGCGATAAACGACTTAGCTTTAAAGTTGGTATGCCAACGCGGCGGGTGTCTTTGACGACGCCGGCATTGACTCGATGATCGATGGAGATTTGCTACACTGCTCGCTGACGGCCAATAAGGCCCGGCGATGGAATGGCACTCCACAACCCGGCGTTGTTGTCCCCAGGCCTGTCATGACGAGTATCTGTGGCGGTGTCATCGAATCACGATCCACTCAACAGGAGTCCACCATGTGCTTAATCTGCGTCGAATTCCAGAACCAACGCATGACCACCGGTGAAGCCCGCCGAGCCCTGGGCGAAATGATCGACGAAATGGATACCGAACACGTTCAGGAGGTCGAAGAGATGCTCGACCAGGCCGAACAAGAGCAACAGCAACGCCGGGAATCATCGAGCGACGACACCGACGCCTAAACTCGTGACAGCCACTGATTCATTCCCGCTTGAGCCGCTTGTATTTGATGCGTCGCGGGTGGACATCGCCGCCGTCCATCCGCCGGCGGTAGTCCTTTTCGTACTCCGAGAAGTTGCCGTCGAACCACACCACCTGGCTTTCGCCCTCGAAGGCCAGAATATGGGTGGCGATGCGATCTAGAAACCAGCGATCGTGAGAAATGACGGCGGCGCAGCCGGCGAAATTCAACAGCGCCTCTTCCAGTGCTCGAAGTGTATTGACATCCAGGTCATTGGACGGCTCGTCGAGGAGCAATACGTTGGACTCCTCCTTGAGCACTTTGGCCAGATGGAGGCGATTTCGCTCGCCGCCGGAGAGCACCGAGGTCTTTTTTTGCTGGTCGCTGCCCGAAAAGTTAAACCACGAGACGTAGGCCCGGGAGTTGATACTTCGATTGCCGAGCTCGATGACCTCATCGCCATCGGAGATCTCCTCCCAGACCGTATTGTCCGGGTTGAGCTGGCGCTTCTGGTCGACGTAGCCCAATTTGACGGTCTCACCGACGTTGATTTCGCCGGCGTCCGGCTCTTCCTGGCCGGTGATCATGCGAAATAACGTCGTCTTGCCCGCTCCGTTGGGACCGACGATGCCGACGATGCCGCCCGGTGGCAGACTAAAGCTGAGGTCCTCATACAGCACGCGGTCGTCGTAGGCCTTCATCAGCTCCTGAGCCTCGATGACCACATCTCCGAGCCGGGGCCCCGGCGGGATAAAGATCTCGAGTTCCGACTCCTTTGAGCGCTTTTGTTCGGCGAGCATATCCTCGTAGGCGGCAATGCGCTCCTGGGCCCTTTGTTTTCGCGCCTCCGGCGACGATTGAATCCACTCCAATTCGCGGCGAAGCGTCCGCTCGCGCTTGGACTCATCGCCGGAGTTGTCGTCTAACGCTTCCCGTTTCTGGCTTAGCCACGACGAGTAATTGCCCTCGAAGGGAACGCCGGTGCCGCTCTGCAGTTCCAGAATCCAGCCCGCTACATTGTCCAGAAAATACCGGTCGTGGGTTACGGCGATGACCGTTCCCTCGTATTGCTCCAGATGCTGCTCGAGCCAGCCCACGGATTCGGCGTCCAGGTGGTTGGTCGGCTCGTCGAGCAGCAACACGTCGGGCTCTTCGAGCAAAATTCGACACAGGGCCACGCGCCGCCGCTCGCCGCCGGACAGCACATCGACCGATGCCTCCGGCGGAGGACAGCGCAGCGCCTCCATCGCCATCTCCAATTTGCTGTCCAGATCCCAGGCGTCGCGCCGCTCGATCTCGTCTTGGAGCGTCGACTGCCGATTGGTCAAGGCCTCGAAATCGGCGTCGGGTTCCGCAAATTTGGCGCTGATCTCCTCGTATTCCGTCAGTAGATCTACGGTCTCCTGAACCCCCTCTTCGACGACCTGGCGCACCGTTTTGTCGGGGTCTAACTCTGGCTCCTGGGGCAAATAGCCGAAGCTGATGCCGTCGTTTCGATGGATTTCACCGAGATAATCCTCGTCCTCACCGGCGATGATCCGAAGCAGCGTACTCTTTCCAGAGCCGTTGGGCCCGAGCACCCCGATTTTGGCGCCGTAAAAAAACGACAGGTAAATATCCTCCAGAACCTTTTCTCGAGGCGGATATACCTTGCCGACGCCTTCCATCGAAAAAATGACTTTTTGATCACTCAATGTGCTATTCCCTGGACGTAGAAGTTGGTGTTCCGCGGTGATGTAATGAGAAGTCGGCGATGCGCGACCCGGCGTCGACGGAGGTATCCATCGGCGATACCGCTGGTGGGCGAATTATGCGTCCCGACCCGTGGGTCGACAAGCAGAAAAAACAAATCCCCCGCCGGTTCAGTCGTCGCCGCGTTGGTTGCGCATCTTTTTTTCGAGGCTCGACATCTCGCCGTCGGCTTTGGCGACTTTCACGCCGTCGATCTCCGAGGGGGTGACGTCCCAGTCCTCGAGCGCCGTCTGAAGATAGGCCGAGGCCAGCGATTCGACATCATCATCATCGTCGAATAACTCGGGCTCATCGTCGCCGATCGGAGAATCGACCGCCTCTCCGGGATCGGCTTGCTGTTGGATGCGCCGCTTGACGGCCTCGGAAGCTCGCTGGCGCCCGCGTGTTCCCAGATGGGACGCCATATCATTGGCCAGCCGAAGCTGTCGGATTCCGGCGGTGGTCACCGCCTCCTGGAAGGCGATGGCAAAATCGGTGTCGGCCTCCAACAGCGCGTTAAAGCGCTCGCGAGAGAGGCAAAACACCGTCGTTCCCCGCGACCCGGCGCGAAGTGTGGCGCCGCGCGTTCCCTGGCGCAACAACGCCCGCTGACCGAGAAAGCCACCGGTCGAAATCTCGGCCATCCGATAATTCTTCCCGCCGATCCGACGCAGCACTTCCACTTCGCCTTCGGCCACAAAAAAGGCCTCCGACGCCGGCTCTCCCTGCAGGCAAAGCACTTCGCCGAGACCATATCGACGGGCATCGGTCGCCGTGCGCAACATGCGGCGCTCCTCGTCGTCAAACCCCTTGAGGACGGCCTCCGAACTCAGTTCGAGCCCTTCTTTGAGAGCATTGACCGGCTCGCCTCCTGAGCGCTGTTGCTGCAGTGCATCGAGATCTTGGGAATGGGGTTTGTCGGACAGCGTCGAGGCGTCGAGCATCTCCGAAATCAGCGCGTTGGTATCGTCGAGCATCTCGGCGAGCCGATAGGCGATGCCGCGCAGCACGCGCGAAAATAGACTGGAGGCATTCGACTTCAGTGAGTCGAGCATGGTTCGACTCAAAATCAGCACCGTCGCCGGCCCGTCGGCGCGCACGGTCGCCGAGCGAGGCGATGGATCGACGCAGGCCATTTCGCCGACGGCCTGACCCGTCGAGCGCTGGCTGACGACGGTCTGTTTTCCGTCGCCTCCCTCGACCTCGATATTGAGTGTCCCGTCGACGACGACCGCCAGGTAGTCTCCGGTGTCGCCCTGACGACACAGGGCCTCGCCGTCGGTCAGCGCGCGCTCCTTGAAGACCGGCGCCAGCTTCTCACACTCTCGATCCGACAGTTGTGAAAATAGCGGGGTCGTGCGAATGACCTCGACGCGCTTGCTTTTGGACACCATTTTTCATCTCCTCGTTGAATACACCGGAGGCTGCTGTGAACGGCCACCGCCGATGGTATCCTGCAGCCTCCCCCCCGTAAACCAGCGTTCCGGAGTTGTCATGAGTCAGCGACCGCCATCTATTCTGTTATTCGACGTTATGAGCACTCTGGTGTACGACCCGATTGCCTCTGAGATTCCGGAGTTTTTCGGCATGTCGCTGCCGGAGTTGTACGACCGAAAGCATCCGACGGCCTGGCAGCGATTTGAGCGCGGGGAGATCTCGGAGTCGACCTTCTACGACATCTATCTGCCGGATCGCTCACAGCCCGTCGACGGCGCCGCCCTTCGAGACGTGCTGTACAACGCCTATCGATGGCTCGACGGAATGGAGCCTCTGCTCGCCGAGCTCGCCGATGCCGATGTCGAACTCCACGCCTTTTCGAACTACCCGATCTGGTACGAGATCATCGACGATAAATTACAGCTTTCGCGCTTTCTGGACTGGACCTTTGTCTCCTGGAATACAGGCCTGAGAAAACCGCACAAAAAGGCCTACATCGACGTCATCGACACGCTGGAGGTCAGCGCCGGCGACTGCCTTTTTATCGACAACCGACGGGAGAATTGCCGCGCCGCCCGCCAGGTCGGCATCGATTCCATTGTCTTTGAAGACCGCACTGCTCTGGTCGGCGAACTCGAGCAGAGAAGCCGCGGCTCAATGGCCATCGGTTGAGCACAAGAAGTGCCGGACGTCATCGGCGAGCCGCTCTGGCGCCTCGAGGTGAACGTGATGGCCACCCTCGACGCGGACCACCTCCAGATCGTCGATGGCCTCCAGACGGCGCTCGACGAGGGATTCGTCGACCGGCCATCCCTGGCGAGGCCGAATCAACAGCACGGGACAGGCGATCTCGCGTAGAAATTGCATCACCTGTGGTTCGGTTAGCCGAACGCGGGACGCAGCCTTGAGCGTTGCGTCGTTATTAAAGCGCCATCGACCGTCGTCGGTCCGGACTGCGGCGCGCTCCGCGAGAAGACGCAGCCGACGGTCCGGCACATCGGGGCGATTTTCGGCGAGGGCGTCGACCATGGCCTGCTTCGACTCGTAGTGGCGTGGATTTCGGCTCCGCAGCAACGCCTCTTCTCGAAGCCCTCGGCGGAGCCGATCGACGACGTTTTCAGCCTCGTCACTCCAGGGCCCGATGCCATCGATAAAGACCATCTGCTCGACTCTCCGGGGTGCCACCGGCGCCGTCAATGACGCAATCGCCGCCCCCATCGAATGACCGAGTAGTGTAAAATCGTCCCAGCCGAGACCATCGGCGATTCGCAACACCACATCGACCCAGTCCACGAAGTGATAGGCGTCGGCCCCCGATCGTCCCTGCGATAATCCGTGCCCCGGAAGATCGACGGCTGCAATCTGCAATCCCTCGCCGAGTTGAGGGATAAGGGCGTCGAAACTGGCGGCATTGTCGAGCCATCCGTGAAGCGCGAGGACCCGGCGCCCACTGTCGGGCCCCCACATTTTGACGGCGACCTCCATCTCATAAACTGAAACCCGTTGCTCTGTGCATAACATTGATTTATAACCTTTCTAGATTAGCTTCCGTCGGTGTATTCGAGCACTCACAACTGGTACAATGTCTGAAATGGCCGGCGGGCGACACCGAACGACGGCATATCGCTACCGACACCTTGAGCCAATGTTGCCGGTATCAGGCTGCAACATCGCCGGTGTCCTGGCCAAAGCGCGGCGATGAAGTGATCCCCGGCGGCATCATCGAATGCGCCGCAACACACAGCGTGTTTGCGACGCATCAGATACACCGTCAACGACTACTTCACGGCGCAACCTCCGGTCCACACCTTCTATCGTTGACCGCGGCGGTAGTCAGAAACGCCACCGCGACGTTTCCGGTCATACCGCCGAATTTGTTCGCGCGCAAAGTGTTGCGCAATCGGTATCTACTATGACAAATTCAGATCCATCCCCCGAGCCCGAGCCGCAACGAGCAGTGGCCCCCGACTTTGGGCCCTTGCTCAAGGACTTCGATCTCGACGCCTTCGACCGCCAGGAATCGACCATCTACGGTGTTCGACGAGATCTGACGCTGGGCTATGTCAACGCCACCTGGATTCGCTTTGCTCGCCAAAATAGTGGCCCCGATTACCTCCGCGATGACGATCAAATACTCGGGATCTCGGTGCTCGAGGCCTTTGCAGGACCGATCCGTGCACTCTACGAGTCGATTTTCGAACGCGTCCTGGAGTTCAACGACTCCTATGAACAGGAATACGACTGCTCTTCGCCCCGGGAGTTTCGCAACTACCATATGACCATCCATCCCCTGCCGGCCGATGCTCAGCGGCCGGAAGGACTACTCGTCATCAACTCCCCGTCGCACTCGGTGAGCTCCGAAGTTGCCGAGGCTCCCGTCGAGGCCCCGGAACCGGAGGACTACGTTCAGAATTCCGGACAGGTCGTCGCCTGCAGTAATTGCCGGCGATTTCAGAACGCCGAAAACCCCGAGCGCTGGGACTGGATCCCGGACTACCTCGAAGAACCTCCGGCTCCCGTCAGTCACGGTATCTGTCAGGTCTGCCTCGACTACTTCTATCCCGTTTCGATCGGCAAGGACCGCTGACCGCGATGCCATGATAGATTAGGGCCCGACGCTCAAAACAAGGCCTCACGGACTACTCAAAAATCTGCCGCCACGGAATTCCCGGCCTCATTGCACTGTTGTTGAGCTAAGACGGCGAAACGACCGCTGAACTAAGACGGCGAAACGACGGCTACTGCGCTCGACACTCTCATGACCTGTTCTGTCGACACCAACTGCGCCACTCATGTCATCACTCCCGAGTTTCGGGAGCTTCTCGACGGCTTCGAATTGGAGCGGCTCGACGCCCAGGAAGCGACGATCTACGGTGTCGACCGCGATCTCAAGATTGGCTATACCAACGCCTCGTGGGCCGAATTTGGCCGCCAGAATAATGCGCCCGACGCGCTCCTCCAGCCCGAAAACTTACTTCGAAAACCACTTCTGGAATTCATCTCCGGACCGGTCACCGAATTGTACAAAGTGCTGCTGCACTACGTGCTGGACTGCGGCGAGACCTACCAGCAGCAATACGAGTGTTCGACGCCCCGGATGTTCCGATTGTTTCGCATGACGATTCATCCCCTTCCGATCACCCGATTATCGACAGAGGGCCTACTCATCATCAATTCCCTGGCCGTTCAAAACGATTTCCCAGAGCACGACGGCGACACCGCCGTGCCCAATGCTGCGAAATATATCTCCAGTGACGGCCAAATGGTGATGTGCAGCAATTGTCGACGCGTTCGTCACATCGATAACCGCGAGCGATGGGACTGGGTTCCGACCTACCTCGAATCGGCGCCGGTGCCGATCAGTCACGGACTGTGCCAGGTCTGCCTCGACTACTACTATCAGATGCCCGAGTCATCGCAGTAAATGGCACTGAGCCCTCTGTTCAGGGCTCATTCCCATCCACGTCGTCGAGGAG
>CAYUPT010000163.1:0-7906 GCA_964446725.1 uncultured Bradymonadales bacterium
TCCGGGGTGTCGTCGGGTTGCTCTTGGGCTTCGGCGTCGTCATCGCAGTCGAGGGGAAGGTGGATATCGTCGCGTTCGTGGCGAAACGAAAGTGCGTAGTACAGCGACGAACATCCGGGGGCGCGCGCCGATAGATTGACCACATCGCCGGATTCCAATTCGATATCTGCAGGCGAGTTGCCCAGGCGCTGGCCGTCAGCGAGAATTGTCGCATCCTCCGGGTCGGTGGTGATGGTGAATTGGCGCTGGGCCTGGGGAACCGGAGTCATCGTCAGGTCGTCGGCGTCCAATACCTTGGTCTCACCGGCCTGAAGGTCGACGCGAAACTGGCGGGGGCGGTAGTCGTCGAGGGTCAATTCGATGCGGTACTCGCCGGGACTGAGCTCGAGGCTCGCCGGAGTGGAGGTGCCGGCCCACTCGTCGCCGTCGACGTGGACCTGAGCGCCCGATGGCTCGGTCTCGAGCTCCAACGTCGCCTCCGGCGCCGGCTGCAGAAGGTAGACGGTGGCTATGCCGGCGCCGATGGCCAGAGCGGCGGCGACGGTGACGGCGATATGGCGACGGCGCAAGATCAGTCGGCGCTGTTCGTCGAGTTCGATTCCGAGGCTGGAGTAGCTTCGGGAGTCGCGCTCGTCGTCATCGATTCGGGAGACGTCGTCCGGCGGCGTCTCCGAGGAGTCCTCCGGCGTCGGCGCCAAAACGGCACTCGATGAGTCACTTTGGTTTTCGTCCACCGTCGTCGGTGTCGGCGTCGGAGCCAGCGTCTGGGTGCCGTCGGCGCCGGCGGTGGCGGTGGACGCAAAGGCGACATCCGGCGCCTCATCGGAGGAGGGACGCTGTTCGGCCTCTGCGAGCTGAAGCTCGAGCGCTTCGTCGAGGTTTGCCGGCGGGCGACGGCGTTGCTCATCGCTCTCTTCTTGATGTGCGGCCTCGAAGATCTCCTCCAGTTCTTCGGCCAGTCGCTGACTGGTGACGGGCTGAGCGCAGCGGTACATTTCGTGCTGGAGGTCGACGAACATCTCGTCGATCGCCTGGTAGCGGTCATCCGGGTCGCGGGCCATGGCGCGCTCGACGATGGCGTCGACTTGCTGCGGCACCTCCGGGCGAAGCGCTCCCGGCGCATCGGCGTCGCACTGGCGGACCAGTTCCAGACTCTCCAGATCGGAATCTCCTTCAAAGGGGCGCTGTCCGGTCAGCATCTCGTAGAGCAGGACACCGGTCGAAAAGATATCGCTTCGGGCGTCCAGGGACTTGCCGCGGGCCTGTTCGGGGCTCATATAGCAGCACTTGCCCTGAATACTGCCGCTTTTGGTTTCGGCGACCTTGCCGGCGGCTCGAGCGATTCCGAAGTCGATGATTTTGACCTCGCCTTCGCGCGAGACGAGGACATTGGAGGGGCTGACATCGCGGTGTACGATGTTGAGGCAATTGCCGTCGTCATCGGTCTTTCGGTGGGCGTAGCCCAGGCCTTTGCACAGCTCGCAGGTGATATAGAGGGCGACCTCGATGGGCATCTGCTCGCCGCGCGCCGACAGCCGCTTGAGAATGGCCCGCACGTCGAGGCCGGGGACGTACTCCATGGCGATGAAGTACTCGCCGTCTTCTTCGCCCATATCGAAGACGGGAACGATGTTGCCGTGGGTCAGCTGGACGACGATCCGGCCCTCGTCGAGGAATTTCGTGACGAATTCCTCCTGTTCGGCCAGATGCGGCAAAATGGTCTTGATGATCAGGTGTTTTTCAAAGCCGCCGGCGCCGCGGGTGCGGGCAAGGTAGATCTCGCCCATGCCGCCGGTGGCGACCTGGCGCAGTAATTCGTAGCGTCCCAGTTTTCGAATGGGTTCGGTCATAGCTCAGACAGCGAAGCCGTGTGGTCGACGAGCCAACGCAGGCAGTCTAATGTATAGTGCAACAGGCCTCGGGCGTCGATGCATCCGACGCAACGAGATCGCAGATCTTGGGCCGGCCCAATCGAATGAATATGCTTACGAGGGATCCATGCCAATGAGAGAAGCTACTGCCGACGACAACGACGACAGCAACCCACCGCTCAAAGCGCGACTGTTGTCGCGCGCCATGCGCACGGGGCCATTGTTTCAGACTGCCCTGTGGACGCAAATGCCACTGCTGGCGATGGTCAGCCCCCGGGTTACCGATCTGGACGCCGAACGCTGCGCTATTGAGATCCCGTTTAACTGGCGCAATCGCAATGTCTTCGGGACCATGTATTTTGCGGCGTCGATGATGGCTGCCGAGGCGACGACCGGGGGATTGGTCTTTTATCACGACGCGTTACGACGGCAGGACTGCTCGTTTATTGTCCGAGGGGTGTCCGCCGATTTTGTCGACAAAGCGCAATCCCGTGTAAGATTCGAATGTACCCAGGGCGATGTGGTCGACGAGGCGTTTTCGGAGTCGGCGCGAAGCGACGAGCGCGTTGAGCGGACCCTGGAAGTCGTCGGGTGGCGCGATGACGGCACCGAGATTGCGCGGGTCCATATCGACTGGTCATGGCGGGGCAAATAGATGATCGCAGAGATATCACAGTGGGCGTCGGGAGTGTCGCTTGGCTGGGCGCTATTTTCGCTGTCCGTGGGGGCATTGTTGCTGGCGCTGATCATCGGCCGGTTGTGGATGGAGTACCGCAGCGGCGATGGTGACGGCGACGAAGAGTGATGCGTTGCGTTTCGTTGCTCGCAATATGGCGATGGAGCTTCTACATTGAATGGCCGTTGAAGGCGGCGGCGATACAAAGTTTTCGGTTCGTAAAAAGGTGATGATCTTCATGGTGATAGGGCGAACAAAACGGGCGGGGAAGTGGCTGGCGGTTGCGGCGTTGGTGGGGCTGGCGATGATCGTCGGGCCCGTCGAAGCGGCGGCCCAGCAAGAGGGCGATGAGACGTCGGCGGTCGAAGAGCCGGAGGTCGACGACGAGTCGTTGATGGCGGCTCCGCAACCGGAAGAGGAGAGCGCGAATTATCCGGCGCTAAAGGAGGCCATCGAGGCCGCTATCGGCGGGGAGTTGGAGCGCGCAGAGGTCTCGATTCACGTCGAGGACCTGGAGCGCGACGAGGTCCTGTACAGTCGGGAGGCCGATCGGCTGATGAATCCGGCGAGTAACGTCAAGCTGGTCACCGCCGCCGTGGTACTCGACCAGCTGGGACCGAATCACACCTTTACCACCGAGCTTTCGACGACGTCCAATAGCGACGGCCGCATCGACGATCTGTATGTGCGCGGCGAGGGCGAGGCCTTTTTATTGTATCGAGATGTTCTGGAGTGGGCCGGTCGTCTGCGCCATCGGGGGGTCGAGCAGATCGCCGGAGACCTGATCATCGACGACGGGGCCTTTGATGGCGCCTACCTGCCGCCGGGATTCGATATGCGCGATGCCGGGGCGGCCTATCGGTCGCCCATCGGTGCTGTATCGGTCAATTTCAACGCCGTGGCAGCTCGCGTCGAGCCCGGCGATCGCATCGGCGAAAGTCCGAACGTCGAATTGGATCCGCCCAACGATCATGTGGTCGTCGAAAATCGGGCGCGCACCGTCTACGGGCCCTATCCGCACATCGATGTCAGCGCCGAGGCCACCGACGACGGGACGACACTGACGATTGACGGCACCATCGGCATCAACGCCGACGCCATCGTCCAGCGGATGCGTATCGACGACCCGCCGGCCTTTGCGGGCTCTGTGGTCGCCGGGGCCATGGAGCTTGTGGGCATTGATTTCGACGGCGAGATTCGAAGCGGCACCACGCCCGACGACGTCGAGCAGCTGTGGAGCCACGAGTCACAGCCCGTCGTCGACGCCATCAACGCCATGAATAAATGGAGCAACAACTTCATTGCCGAGCAACTGCTGCGGGTCTTGGGCGGGCTCGACGACGCCCCGTCGACGTGGGAGGCGTCGAGAAATCGCGCCGCCCGGGTATTGGCGGGCTACGGATTCGACCACGGTAGCTATCGGCTCCACAACGGCAGCGGGCTGTACGATGGCAACGAGCTTTCGGCCCGCCAGATCGTGGGACTTTTACGGGGGATGCAGGCCCATCGGTGGGGACCGGAGTTTTCGTCGTCGCTGGCCATTGCCGGTGTCGATGGAACACTGCGCCATCGACTCGACGGCGACGCCACCCGGGGCAATCTGCGCGCCAAGACGGGGACGCTGCGCGATGTGACCGCTCTCAGTGGCTACGTCGAGACCGCATCTGGCCGTCCCGTCGCATTTTCGATCCTGATCAATGATCCGCCCCGGCGCGCCTGGCGTTATCGCGATGACCAGGATGCGATCGCCCGGGCGATTGCCGAATTTGACGGCTGACGCCGACGGACCGTCGTTGGCGATAGGGCCGGAGCGGACCCGGAGGATCTCGAAGAGCATGCCGCCGCCGGTTGGCGTCGATGGGATTTGCATCGCGACCGACGGGAATCCATAGTGGTTGGGTAGGGTTTTAGAAGCGGTCAAAAAAAGCGGACCGATGCTCGTCGAGATGATTTGTTTGGCTTCAAAGCGATCAAAAGTAGCCCTATCCGTAGGATAAGGCGAGGCTTGAGCGCAAAGAAGCCGGGCAAATCAGCCGGCGAATGCAGACGGGAGTCTTTTTTGACAGCTTCTTACAATACTCCGCCCGGTCACGGGACTCGCAACAGTGAGATGGAACGATGTGCCGACTATTCGGATTTCGATCGGTGATCACAAGTCAGGTCCACCGCAGCCTCGTCAGCGCCGATAATGCGCTGATGCGCCAGAGCGAGGCCCATCCCGACGGATGGGGCGTGGCCTACTACGTCGACGGCTATCCGCACGTCGTCAAGAGCGTCTCCACTGCGGTCTCCGATAATCTATTTCGGCGCGTCTCCGGCGTCGTCTCCTCGGAGACGGTGCTCGCCCATCTGCGCAAGGCGACGGTGGGCAAACAGACCATTATCAACTCCCATCCCTTCCAGTACGGCAACTGGATCTTTGCGCACAACGGTCAGATCCCGAATTTCGAGGACTATCGAGAGGAGATCTTGGAGCGCATATCGCCGGTCTATCGGCGCTATATTCTGGGCGATACCGACAGCGAGGTCATCTTCTATCTGCTGATCTCGAATATGGCCCGGTATTTCGATGTCGATCGAAAGGGCGCCGATCTGGACGACGCCGTCAGCGCCGTGGAGGCCACAGTCGACGAGATCCGCGAGATCGTGGGACTCGATTGCTACGACTGTGAGGAGTGCGAAGAAGAGGAGTTTTATCTGACATTCTTGCTGACCAACGGCCATATGATGGTCGCCCATCACGGCGGCAAGGAGTTGTACTACAGCACCTACAAACAGGAGTGTCCGGAGCGGGATTGTTGCCCCAGCTTTTCGCAGGCCTGTGAGGCGGCGACGCAGTCCGGATTTGTCAATCACTTCATCGTCTCCAGCGAACCGCTGCACGGAGAAAATGTGTGGCTGGAGATGGAGCCCGGAGAAGTGGCCGGTGTCGACTGGCGGATGCGCGTCCGGGAACCCGATCGAGAGGCGAGACCCGTCGATATCGGGGATGTCAGCGCCGCACAATAACGGAGCATCGATCACGACGGTTGAACCCTTGAATTACTGGAATTTGTATGTGCCGCAACGTACTGATCTGGACTGGAATCGCCGCATTGCTCGGCATTGCCGCATTCGGCTGTATCACCGAGCAAGAAGACCCGATGTATGATCGCTTCGATGCCAATGACGGCGAATCGATGGTCCCCGAAAACACGACGGCGACCCGCGGGGAGCGGCCCGACGGCGTGCTCGTTTCCTGGGATGGCCTCGATGATGTCGACGGCTACGAGATTGTGCGCGACGGGGAGACCATCGCCGAAGTCGACGGTGAGAGCGATGAATTTCTCGATGAGGGCGCCGACGCTCCGCAGCCGCCACAGGCGCCCTACAATGTGGTCACCGACGGCGAGGTCGACGACGGCATCGCCATCGACTGGGACTTCGATATCCCGGAGGCCGGCGATGAACACGACTACGAAGTCCGGGGCGTCATCGACGATCACAGCGGTGAGTTGTCAGATCCAGCCACCGGCTATCGCGGTCCCTATCCGGTGGAATTCGAGGTCTACTCCGAGGCCGACGATCGGTGGTACGATGCCGGTGACGAACTCGGCTTTGTCGATAATAACGCACCGGCCGGAGAACTCGTTGACCCCGGTTATGCGCAGGTGACGCGGGGTGTATTCGTAGATCGCGTGCGACTGCAGTTGGAGGCGATGGTCGCCGAAGATGGACCGGAAAATCGGTACCGAGTTCGGGCTGTCGACGGTGTCCACGACGAGCAGACCTCGTCGGATGTCACCGGCCGTTGGACCCGCGTTATGCCCCAGATAAAGTGGCAGCGTTCGGCGACCGACGAGCCCGACGATTTTTCCGATATCCCCGGTGCCACCGCCGCCTCGGGCGATGACACGGAGGCGCCGGCCGACGGTGTGGTGCGCCACTGGCGAGCGGAATTGACGATGCCCGACCAGTCGCCAGTATTGAGCGGATCGGACTGGGGGTTTCGGGCTATCGATTGCGGCGTCGACGATGAATTTTACGGTCAATTCGACGCCGCCGACAGCCCCGAGTTTGCGCAGACGGGCACGGACGCCATTTCGGGCGATGCCAATATCGAGGCACTGTGGGATGCGACGAGTCCCGCTTTTAACAGCGAAGATCCGCAGGAATTGTCGGAGCCGATCGCCATCGATGAGGCGACGGTGACTGCCACCTCGTCATTTGCGCCCTCCGATGACCGGCCGGAGACCGCCCAATTCTGGATCCAGGACAGCCACAGTGCGATGCGGGTCCACGTCGCTTCCGACGACGACATCGACGATATTGAGGTCGGCCAGAAGATCAGCTTCCAGGCGACGACAATGAATGTCTTCAACGCCAACCCGGAGGTCTACGAGTTGACCGACCTGTCGATGGACTCCGACGGCCATCCGATACCGGTCCACGACCTGCGCACGGAGGCCATCACCATCGACGATCACTATTACGAAGTGATCCGAGTCGGTGGCCGCCTGGAGTCCGGCACGCCCTGCGGCGGCGATTACAATTGCTACGAACTCAAATACGGGACGGCCGACCAGCGGCAGTCGCTTTCATTTCGCACCGCCAGCGATCAGATCTCCGGCGGCGACTGCGTCACCTACGTCGGCCCGGTCAGCGGTTTTCTGGGGCCCAAAGTCATCGACGATACGGAGCCGGAACCGCAGGTCCAGACCGACGCCAGTTCGTGGACGGCCGTCGATGACGGTTAGCAGACAAGGCGTAGGATGTCGGTCGGAGCGATGGTGGAGACGGAGGCGTCCCCGCCTTCGGCAGTGTCGATCGTGAGGCGCCGAACAGCGCCGATGCCATCGACAGGCGATAGGGGTTACTTGATGATGATCTCGAGGCGCGGCCCGCACTCCAGGGTCACGACGCCGCTTTCGGCAGTGTGCATATCACCATCGATGGTGTAGGTGATGGGTTCTTCGGAGCGAAAAACGGCCTTTTCGGCGACGGCCGACGGAAAGTGGCGCTCGTCGACTGGAAGTCCCATCCGCAGGCGGGGAAAGGCGCGGGCGACGTCCATCGGATCGCCGGTGACGCCGAGCATATGAAAGGCCTGTTCGCGCTCCTGGCAGCGGATAAAGGGCCGAAAGCCCAGTCCTATCTGGTCCTGGGTCGACGCCAGCACGGCGGTGTAGTCGCGCTGCTCCCAGGTGGTGTCATCCAATTCGATGCGGGCCCGGAAGGGGCGAAATAACTGATCTGTCAATTCGCTGCCGCCGACGGGGATGGAGGCCAGGCCTTTGCTCAACAATACGGCGGCCGTCGTCGGACTCGGGTCGCCGGTGCCGTAGTACAATTCCAGAAAATTGGAGACGATGCCGTTGCC
>CAYUPT010000164.1:0-7906 GCA_964446725.1 uncultured Bradymonadales bacterium
CTCGTCGGGCGTCGGTTTTCGGGCGTCGGTTTTCGGGCGTCGGTTTTCGGGCGTCAGTTATTCGACGCTATTCGTTTCCTTTGCCCCTTTTGCCTCTTTGCGGTTCAATCCGTGCTTTTGACCTCTTTGCGGTTTTGGCGGAAGTCGTTCTTGCGCGGTTTAACGAGGTGATCCGCCGTGCTACAGAATAGACCGGCGCCGCTCGCCGTTACACGCGGTGCAGCCCCGAGGTTTTTACCACCGGCAGTACTATGCGACCGAAATTATTTCGCGATCCGATCCACGACATCATCGCCTTTGAGCGCGGCGACCCCGTCGAGCGAAGGCTCTTCGAGCTGATCTGTACCGCCGAATTCCAACGGCTTCGGCGCATCCGCCAGCTCGGCTTTGCGGGTCTGGTCTATCACGGCGCCGAACACAGCCGCTTTGCGCACTCCATCGGCGTCGTCCACATCGCCGGCAGGATGCTGGAGGCCCTCGACGGCGGTGACGTCACCATCGACGACGACACGCGCATGGAGGTATTGGCCGCCGCCCTGCTCCACGACGTGGGTCACGGTCCGTTTAGCCACGCCATCGAGGGCGTCATCGGCACCCACCACGAATCGTATAGCCGCCGGGCCATCCTCGACGAAGACGGCGATATCCATGGCATTTTGGAGGACTACAAACCGGGCATGGCCCGTCGGGTCGCCAGCTACTTCGGCCCGCGCCAGGACTTTCCGGCCGACCGGCAACTGTGGCTCGACATCGTCAGCTCTCAGCTCGACGCCGATCGCCAGGACTATATTTTGCGCGACGGCCACGCCACGGGCGTCAAAATCGGGATGTACGATCTGGAGCGGATCCTGGCGATGCTGACGACCTACGAAAGCGACGGCAACGGACGTTCCATGACCCGCCTGGCCGTCAGCTACCGGGCACGAGAGGCCGTCGAAGACTACCTCATCGCCCGCTTTCACATGTTCAAGCAGGTCTACCTGCACAAGACGGTGCGCTCCGCCGAAAAGATGCTGGAGGCCGTCCTCCAGCGCGGCGCCGATCTACACGCCGACGGAGTGCGCTGGGAAGGGCTGGCCGACGAGCCACCGCTTCTGCGACTGTTATCCGGCCAGAAATTGACGAATGACGAGTATTTTTCGGTCGACGACACCGATGTGTGGATGATGCTCAAGGTCTGGCAGCACGCCGACGACCACGCCCTCAAGACGCTCAGCCAGGGATTGCTGATGCGTCAGCTGTACAAGACCGTGGAACTCGACAACAGCGACCCGGTCATGGTGGCCCGCGTTTTGGATCGAGCCAACGAGATCGCCGTGGAGCGAGGACTCGATCCGGATTGTGCGGTCCTGGTCGATCGGGCCAGCGACACTCCGTACAAACCCTACGACCCGTCGCACCCGCATCTGAGCGCTCACATTCCAGTCGTCGAGCGCTCCGGCGATGTGGTCCCCATCGAAGACGGAAGCGACATCGTTCACCTACTCGGTCGCGACTCCTACAATACCATCCGACTTTGCGTTCCCCGTCCGATACGACGGGAACTCACCGAGACATTTCCGGCCTACGCCGAACCCGCATAACGAGGGAGCCACGTGTTCGATCCACCGGTCGAAATCTCGTATCGCACCACGGTTGAAATTCCGCGCCCGGGAGTCATCGGCAACCTCCTTCGATGGCTCGGCAATCACCCGGTGTGGGGGGGGCTAGGCTGTGGTGTCGCCGTCGTGATCATCGCCGCCATCCGCCGCCCCGGCGGCGTCGTCGCCGAACCGCTGATGGCGGGCCTTATCTCGGCATCGGTCATCGCGGTGTGGATGATATTATTTTATCTGATGCGCGGCTTTTTCGAGGCCCAGAGCGTGGCCGCCAAAAGCGTGCTTCGGCGGCTGGTCATCGACGCCGATCGCGCCGTGTGGTTCGAGGACGACGAGCCCCGCCGGGACATCGCCGAACCCCGGGTTCGGCTGCTGACAAATCCGGTGCCCGATGGAATTGGCGAAGAGGAGAAGGGAAGCCGCAAAGAGGCGACGGCCTGGCCGGTCTGGCTGGTCGTCGACAACGAAGGCGACGAACGCGGCGAGCGCCTCATTTTGGAGACCCGCGACGCCGCCCGCCGGGCCCGCGATTACGGCGAGGTCACCGGCGATATCGTCGAAGAGACCGACGAGCGGCTTCCGCGGGCGATTGCGAGGCCCATATTGCAGGCGATGGAACGCTGATCACATCGCGCCATGGCAACTACTGCGAAAGACAGTGCTCGAATCCCTCGTCGAGGACTTCAAAAAAGCCCTCCCACTGCTCGTCGGTGAGCACAAATGGCGGCGACAGTGCCAGCGTCTGTCCCCACCGGCCCGACGGCAACACCAGATAGCCGCGCTGTCGGCAGTAGTCCATCAACTGCATCGCCAACTCGCCATCCGGGTTTCGGCTGTCTCGATCTTCGACGAGCTCCAGTCCCAGCATCAATCCCCGACCCCGGACCCGTCCGATGCGCCGGGGATATCGGCGGGCAAAGACCTCCAGCCGCTTGCGAATGTCGCGACCGGTCTTCGCGACGCGTTCCGGCCAATTTTCTTCGACGAGCGCGTCGATGGCAGCCAGGCCCATGGCGCATCCCAGTGGATTGCCGAGGAACGTCGAGGTGTGGATGGCCTCACCGGACGACAATTCCCAGGACTCCATCACGGCCTGTCGACCGATGGCCGCCGACAGCGGAAATCCGCCGCCCATCGCCTTTCCAAGACACATAATGTCGGGCACCACGCCCTCGTGCTCGCAGGCGAACATGTGGCCTGTTCGACCGAATCCGGTGTAGATCTCATCGAAAATCAGCACCAATCCGAAGTCATCGCAGATCTGGCGGAGTCCCTCCAGAAATCCCGGCGGCGGCGCCACCTCTCCGCCGCGGCCCTGGATGGGCTCTACGACAATGGCGCCGATGGACTCCGATGCCGTCGCCGGGCCCCTAAGTTTGTCTCGAATATGCTCCAGAACGGCGTCGCGGACCCTGCCGGCCCCGGCGTCATCGTCCATCCCGAATGGCGGCCGATAGCTGTCGGGAAATGGCACGTGTTCGATCGCCGGATTGGTCTGTGCCAAAAAGGGCTCTCGAAACTCCTCGCGATAGGCCGTGACGCCCAGTGCTCCGACGCCCAGTCCGTGATAGCCGCCCCAGAACGCCAACGCCCCGGTCTTTCCGGTGTGAATGGCCGCCGTCTTTAGGGCGGCCTCCACGGCGCTCGATCCGGAAAGACCGAGAATCGAGTGCGTGAGCTCCGAGGGCGTAATTTCATTGAGCCGGCGGCATAGATCGATCTTCGGTTCCCCCGGATAGACATCGCCCATGGCGTGGATGAGCTCACCGGACTGGCGACGGGCGGCCTCCACAATGTTGGGGTGTCCATGGCCCAGTCCGGCGACGGCGAAGGCGCCGGTGAGGTCGACGAAGACATTGCCGTCTACGTCTTCGACATTTCCGCCGCGTGCACGGCGCCACACCAGCGGATCCTGGCTGACGCCGGTCTCCTCTTGGCGCCGGGCTCGGCGGGCCGTAATCGCCGGGCATTCCGAACGGGCCAGATCGTCGATGCGTTTCCTCGATTCCGGGCCCGGGATCGAAGTCTGTAGACTGGGGAGTTGCTGACCGGATAGTGCCATATTTACAAACCTCGTACTTCGACAGTGGTGTCGACCTTCATCGATCATCAAAATGCGTAGGCCGCCGAAAACCAGGGAAGCAGCCGCGCATCACCGCGGACATTCGCGGCGTACATCGAGCCCTGAATGGCCAGCCCGGCGTAGCTCCAGGTGGCGCCGAGGCCCAGCGTCAACAGTCCCAGCGGTCCCAGGCCGGCATCGAAACCGGTCTGCTCGACGAGTTCCCGCTCCACATCGTAGGCGAGCCCGCCATCGAGTACCGACTCCAGCACCCAGAAATTCCCCTGAGAGACCCCGCTAAAGAGCTCGACGTCGATAATAAGCCAATCCGTCAAAAAGTGCTGCATCCCGCCGTACAGCGACATCCAGTAGCCCGATGGCGGAAGCCACCGCGAGGACTGTGTCATGGTGCCACAACTGCTTTCGGCCCACTCGTTTCGGGTCTGACAGGCGGAGTGATCGACGTCTTCTACCGATTGAAACACCGGGATATGAGAGGCCGCCCCCACATTCCAAGTCGTGTTGTCGGAGGCGATGACATCGACGACGGCGTGAGCCAGCAGCCCGCCATCGGCGGTGCCGGGTGTAAAATTGGTGCGCCGGCCCCGCCCCTGCAGACCGACCGTCAAATTCCAGACATCGTCACCGGCCACCCGCCACTGGCCGCCGAGTCCGCCGTAGGTCTGGCTTCCAAACGGCAGATACCCCTCGGCAAATAATTGGATATCATCGGTGGCCGACACGCTCAGTCGCTGGCCGTAGAGCATTCGATTGGCGGCGATCACCGTTCCCTGGGGAGCGATGTAGCCCGTCGACCAGCCAATGCCGTGACCGGCCAGCGCATTGGTTTCGTGGCGTCGATCGACGGGACCGCGAAGCCGCTCCGGCTCCGCAAATTCGGCTTGCTCCGACAACTCATGCTCACCGAAGCCCACATCGCCGGGTGTGGTCTCGACCTGCGGTCCCTCGTCGGCGGCCGCAGTCGACGAGGCCGCCAACCATATGAGGACCAGTCCCACCCACCATGTACAATACTCGTACCTACTCTGATTCACACCTGTGCTCCACGGCTGTCGCGACCACGCGTTTCGTCCATGGTGGTCACCATCGACCGGAATGGCAATACCGGTGCCCGTCAGCCCCCCCAAGGCGCTCAAAACCCGATACTTAACTCCAGGCCCAGATAGGGGGCGACGCTGCCCCGGGTCGGATGGTCGACAAATGCTCCGGCAAATCCGGAGAACGATGTCTCCCCCGGCGAGATCATGCCCTGCGGGAGTTTCCAATTCCATACCAGGCCGACGGTATCGCGCGTGATATCGGCCCGCGTCGCCACCAACCGCTCCCAGCGAATACCGACGAGCAAGAAGCTGTCTTCCGGGTCTTCGCCCAGCACGTACCCCACGGTGGGACTGGTGATCCACAGGTCTTCGGTGGGCGCCATCAATACGTCGAGATAGGGCTCATAGTAGGGATCGTCGACATCCACGTCGATGCGATGATATTCGCTCGGAATCTGAATCGCCCACCGATCGATGAGCATCTGAGGCGTCGCCTCCAGATGAAGTTTCCAGCCCGACGCCGACTGGCCGAGTCCGTCGTCCCAGGCTCGATCCAAATTGCCGTCGCTCCACCCTCCGGGCTGGCCGTCGGCGTCATCGGAGGGAATATACAGATGCCCGAAGGCACCCCAGTAGTGCATCAATTGCACACTGGCCCGCAGATTCAATACGGCGATCGGTAGAATTTCGATGTAGGGACCGGCCCAGCCGTAGGCCGGACTAAGGGAGGTGGCGAGGCCGGTTTCCACACCGGTGCCCTCAAAGAGCGGTCCGTCGCCGACGTCGACGGGCCACCGGTAGCCGGTATCCGAAAAGAGGCTGACACCGACCGGGGTGGCCCGAACCTGCAGATTGGACTGGTGTGTCCACCCGCCCTCATTCTGGGAATCACCGGCCACTGCAACTCCGGAGCCCATCAACAACAAGACAACGACTACGAGTAATGGCACAGCGACGGGTTTCGACGGCATCCAATGCCTCTTGGGAGCGATTGAAAACGAGTAGGTCCATACTACCCGCTTGCGTCGTTTGTGCACAGGTCGCTACATCGGCTGCCAGTCTCCGAAGCGTCGTCCGTGGTTGTGGCGAAACTCCGGGCTGTCCAGCGGCGAGCCCTCCGGCGGGGTATAGGGTTCGCCCCACCGGGCGCCGGGAGCGATTTTTTCACCATCACTGGTCTCGAGTTCCACCGGCTCACCTCGGACCTGGTCGAGCCATTCGGCGTGGTTGGGCCCATAGGGCTGAGGCCCCGCATCGGCAGACGACCCCGCGGCCTGTCGGTCACTCTCGTCGGCCTCATCGGCGTCATCGTCGCCGGTGCCCGGAAGATTGCGTCGAACGCGCTCTGCCGGACTTCGATCTCGGCGGTAGTCGATCAGAAGTGGGGAGCGATCGCCGGCGTAGCGCGAAATGGTGACCTGAGGGGAGTGCGGACGAAGCGGTTCGAGGCGAATCGCGTTTTCGAGACGAACAATTTCGTAATCTACAACCCTGTCTCGAAAAAAGTCCTCGATGTCGTCGAAACTTCGATGCACCGTGATTTTGACTCGGCGCTGACCGTCCTGAATTCGGCGATAATCGGAGGGAACGGGAAGTCCGAAGATCTCTTCGTCGCTCTCCCCCGATGGATCGTCGGCCTCGGAGTGCTCGGCCTGGTCGACGACGTCGGGCTCATCGGCTTCGCCGTCATCACCGGAACTGCAGGCGACGACCACCGACAACATGAGGGCGGTGGCGGCGACGCGGATCCCCACCGGGATCCCCGTCGTCGCCGAACGGAACGTATCGCTACCGTGGTTCACAACGGACCTCTCTTAGTTCTCAATCACCGACCAGCTAAGCGGGATCGACTGGGTTTCCGGGGGATCGATATCGACACTGACCTGGCCCATGCCTCCGACCTGGCCACCGCCGGTCCCCGTACCGACGTCACCATTGCCATTTCCGCCACCGACGTCGGCATCTCCGGTCTGTGCCACCAGCTGGGGCTGACGCGACTCACCCATCGCGTCAGTTTGTCCACTCAGTTCACAGGCCGGCCCCATGGTCACCGCCATGCCGCGGATCAATGTCGGCTCCGAGGGACCAAACCACTTATTGTCGTTGTCAATGAAGATATTATCGAATTCATCGAGGTCATTTTCCGGATCCCACTTGCCGTGGCCTTCCTCGTTATCGGCATTCGGCTCCTCCGGGTCGACCCCGTCATGGGCCATGCGATAAATCCTGGCCAGTCCGCCGGCGCAGCGGTCGTCGGAATCCTCGACATAGGTCGTAAAGTAGACGTCGCCGCCAAATACCAGCGGTGCCCCGGTCAGTTGCTCGAGCGGCTCGAACTCCTCGAACCACATCAACTGTCCGCTATTGCTCTCCTCGAAACTCAACCGCTCGCGCACAGCAAAGATCGCCTGGTCGTCCATATTTCCGCCGGTCTCGCCGCGACGGGCCAGCCCGTAGATGAGAATCAACTGCCGATCGGCAGTGGTCGTGACCGCCGGGCGATAGGCCGCAGGACCGGGCTCGCTGACCTTTTCAGCGGGATCGAAGAACAATTCGACATCCCAGTCCGCAGGCCGATCCTCGGTCATGTCGATCCGGAACATCCGTCCCTGTTCATCGCCGATAAAGCCCCGGGTACTGACGTCACCGGGACTATTTCCACTCAGCACCGGAGTGCCGGTGACCTCGCCGCGAAAGCGGTCTCGGCCGCTGCCGTTATCATCGAAATCGACGAATCGCCGGATCATTTCTCCGCTCTGAAGATCGACAACGTAGATGGCGCGACCGGTGATGTAGTCGATGCAGTCTCCCAGGTTGCGATTGGAAAACGGCAGTGGGGCTTCGGTATTGGCCGATGTTCCGCCGCCGAATATCGCGACCGGACGCTGCACCCGGTCCCCGTCTCCGGTTCGGAAATTGACGGTACCCACCGCCGGCTCTCCGACCGTCGATCCCAGAAAGCTGAGTTTCCACACATCTTCCACTTCATCGCCGAAATACTCCTCGAAGTGGTCGTCTTCATCGTCCATCGCGTCTTCACAGGCGTCGTAGAGATCATCGTCGTCATCGAAGTCCTCCAGCTCAGAGCGCGTCGGTCCGAAACGGTCCTCGGCGTCGTCGGCCTGCATCGTCTGGAGCATCTCCCACTCCGGACCGAATTCCCCCCGCGGACTCGGGGCCGGCCG
>CAYUPT010000165.1:0-7889 GCA_964446725.1 uncultured Bradymonadales bacterium
ATGACATCCCCAGGTCGGACGAGGAGCGAAGCGACGGAGTCCGACTGTCATCGCGTGGTTTTGAAAGCGCGTGGTCGGATCGATCAACTTCGCGATGTCAGCCCCTCATCGAGCAGGTCCGACACGGTTTCACCGCGAGCCAAGGAAACAATTGCAAGAAGTCGCCTCACCAGCCCCGCATCGCCTGTTTGCTGCACGCGCTGACGAAACTCCTGGCGCTGGACGTCCGACAATTGATTGAATGGTACCTCCTCTCATCGGTGGCCTCCGGAATGTTTGGGGTCAACGGTTTAAGGTCCACTGACACCATTTCACGGAGGCCACTTTTATCGATCTCGCAGTTCCAAAGTGATCGACTAACTCGAACGCCTATTTAGACCGAAAGCCTCCCAGTAATCCCCGTTGGCTCCGCCGCCGGAGAGAATAGTTAGGGCACTGTCGTAACGGACAAGACTCGCTCATCACTGATACAAGATCGATGGTGTCGAACGCTTTCTCCTCGAAGCTCAACGTACTGGTGTCGAGCCTCGCGGTCCACAGAGAGCAAAGCACACAAAATCTGCCGCAAACGCACTGGCAATGCCATGAGCTGGGTAGGCTCAAACGCCATCGACCTGTTGGAGCGCATCGTCGAGCATACCGACCAACTCATCCATGCGCCGGGTGACGGCGCGCACGACTTCGGGCTGTTCGAGATCGACACCTGCGTCGCGAAGTTGTTGCATCGGGTGATCACTGCCACCACTTTTGAGCAGTTTCAGGTAATCTTCGACCGTCCCGGAGCGCTCGGCATCATCGTCGCTCAATAATCCGCTGACGATCTCGGCGGACGACGCATAACAGGTGGCATATTGGTAGACGTAGTACGGAGCGTTGTAGAAGTGGGGAATCCGCGCCCAGGTCACGCTGTACAGGTCGTCGAGTTCGACGGCATCGCCGTAGAGGTTCTGAAGTCTGTCGAAGTACAATTCGTCGAGTTCTTCTGCCGTAATCGGCTGGCCCTCTTCGACGGCGCGATGGGCGCTCAGTTCAAAATCGGCAAACATCGACTGGGTGTAAAACGTCCCGGCGATATTATCGATGGCCTGCTGGAGGAGTACGACTCGCTCTCGAGGATCGTCGGTCCGCTCGAGCATATAGTCCAGGAGAAGTGCTTCATTGGTCGTGGAGGCCACTTCGGCGACGAAGATCGTATACGACGACGTGGCAAAGGGCTGGTGTTTACACGACAGCATCGTGTGGAGGGTATGCCCGAGTTCGTGGGCCAGCGTGAATACATCGGAGATGGTGTCGGTGAAGTTAAGCAACATGTAGGGATGAACGCCGTAGACCCCTGTGGAGTAGGCTCCGGAGCGCTTGCCCTCATTTTCATAGACGTCGATCCAGCCACCGGCCAGCGCGTCTTCCATCAGCTGTTGGTAATCATCGCCGAGTGGGGCGACGGACTCTACGATCATTTCGCGGACATCGTCGTAAGGATAGACCTCGTCGATATCGACAAGCGGGATCTTGCCATCGAAGGGGTGGTACTCATCGAGTTCCAGTACCTCGCGACGCAATCTGTGGTAGCGGCGCAGAGGTTCGGCATTGCTGGAAGCAACCTCGATGAGAGTCTCCAGCACCGAAACCGGTACATTGTCGTCGTCGAGCGACGCCTGAGCAGTGCTCTCGTAGTTTCGAGCCTGAGCCTGCGCCCAGTCTCGCTGACAAATGGCATTGTACAGCGACGCAAAGGTATTTCGCTTGTCATCGTAGATCGAATAGAGGGCTTTAAAGGCCTTTTGTCGATCCCGTTGCTCGCGCCGGGTCTGCAGGATATTCGCGTATTCTCCCTGACTGACCTCGACGGTTTCGCCATCCGTCAATTCGATTTCATTAAATTGGACATCGGCAGTGGTCAGCGAGCGATAGACTTCGGCAGGAGCGGAGCGAAACCGGCTGCCGTAGGCCAGAATTTGCTCTCCGTCTTCGTCGAGCACGTGCTCCTGACTTCGATACATCTCGGAGATCGGGAAGCGGTAGGGCTCGAGTTCAGGAGTATCGTCGATCCAGGAGCGCACGGTCTCCTCATCGATCTCGAGGATCTCCGGGGTAAACCAGGCCGTCTTCGACTGGTACTCCGCAAAGAGTTGCTGGACTTTTTGTACCTTGGCCTGAACGGCGTTGTCGCGCTGGTCGACATCAAAAATAAGCTGTGGGTATCGATACAGCTTATAGGACATCATCCCGATCTGATCACTCAATTTATAGGCCTCGAGCAACCGCTCCGGGCCCTCGGAGAGAGTGCCCCGGAGGTCGACGAAGTCGTCCATCAGAGCCCGGACTTCGTCGATATCGGCGTTCCACTGTTCCCAGTCATCGTAGATATCGTCGACGTCCCACTTGTAGGCATCGTCAATTTCTTCGCGCTCGCGGGTATCGGGCCGGAGTCCCTGAATATCGTCGTCGAATAGTATCTGTGTCATGGGAGCCTCGAGAAGTTTGGGGGAGGTAAACGCAGTGTTGACGAGATCAAAGTGGATGGTGATGTAGAGGGTGCTCAGAATCCGGCGCCGAGGCTTACGCTAAACACGAATTGCTCATCGTCGAATAGCCGGCGCGCCAGCTGTGTGCGAAGTCGAAATGGAAGTCGCCAAACCGAAAATGCCGTGTCGATACTCGCGCCGACCGCGCCGTGGAACCGTCCATCGAAGCGCGTCGCGCCACTGGCGAAGGCCTGAATGTCGAACTCACGTAAAAATACCGCCGGAATCAGTCCCGCAATCGAAGCCGCTCCCCGGTCGATGACGAGCGGATAGCGGTAGTTGATATCGGCGATGCCGACGCGGTTGGCCACAAGTCCCATATCCTCGTATCCGCGCAGAGGCTCGACGAATAAAAATCCGGGGGGCAACCCCTGTGTATCGAGCGGCTGCGTTTGTGCATCACCGGTCACATGTAGTGGCTGGAAGGTATTGAAGCCTCCGACGCGCATCAATGGCCGTTCGTCGGGGACACCGGGCAACACACGGGTGCGAGCCGACATCTGAAGCCGGTGGCGACTCGATAGCGGCAGTGGCGTATGCACCTCGATTTGTGAACGCAGATGGGCCATCGAAAAATCCGAGCCGAACTGCGTGGGGTACCCTCCGACCTGTCCCGAAAGCCCCAGTCCCCACTGAGTTCCACCATAGGATGTCGAGCGTCGAGCGTCGTAGTCGGCTCCGATTTCAGCGCCGATCAACCGCGTCGACCGGTCACTCTCGGGCCGGTCCCGGGGGCGCAATATCTCGGCGCCGGAGGCCTCCAGCCATACCGGCGTATCGTACCACGGACGCTGCCATTGCAGGCGAGCTACGCGATCGCGCTGAGATTGGGCGACGAGTTCGGCGGAATCATCGTCTACCGGAATCATCGACGTCTGCCACTGACTGGCGACCTGGGCGGTGGTCGTCCAGGGAGCGAGCTGGGTATTGACGTATGCCACAGTGCCGCTCAGACGCTCCCGACCAAAATCCCACCGGGCATCGACGAGCCAGTTGTGAAACCCGAGTTCATCGCGACCGGCCAGTCCCAGCGATGCCTCAATTTCGTCACCCAGCCCCTCGACAAAGAGCATGGGAGCGCGCATCCGGGGCACAAAGAGGCCGTCGAGCATCGAGTAGGGGCTGTCCTCGTAGATATGGGCCGGCGCTGAGAGCTCGTAGCCGGTGGCCTCCATCGGTGGAGACGTATCGATGTCTCCGCGTTGGTCGTGGCGCACCTCATCGGTGAGTTCCTGTGCCGGTTGTTGGAGGTGATCGAGGGTCCAGCCCCAGTCTTCGCGATTGAGAAAACGGATGCCGCCGTCGCCATCGGGACGCGGATTGTAGGCCATATAGGGGGCATGGGTGCGGCGTCGAACCCGGTCGTCGTCGACGCGGCCCTCGACGACCTGAACGCCGTCATCGACGCTGGCGACAAAGAGCAGACTCGAATCATCGATCCAGTGGGGATCGAAGACCGGGCGCTGGGAGCGACCGGTCGACCAACGGTTGAGCATCGCCCCCGTTTCGGTATCGAAGACGACGACCGACCACCGATCGTCCTCCATCATCGTCGCCGCCAGTCGGTCGCCGCCAGGAGAGCGCCGAATCCAGCCGACATAGGCTCCCCGGGGCAGAGCAAAGAGTTCTTCGTCGTCGGCAGACTTCCATCCAAAGCGAATAAATCGAACGCGATCGCCATCGATGACACCGCCGATAAAGCCGTCGCCATCGGCGGTCAGATCGCCGCCGACAGCCCGGATATCGTCACGGACCACCTGGAGCTGATTGGTCTCGATATCCAGGCGCATCAGACTGGTGCGAAGGTGATCGCGACCCCGATGGGTAGCCAGAAAAAAGAGTTCATTCCCGTCGGCTCCAAAGCGCATGGCCTCGATGCCGCGGGCCGTCACGAGTTCGCGCCCCGGAAGCAAGTCGGGGATTTCGCGTCGCAGCCGTCGTGTCCCGTCGTCATCGAAGATCTCGATGGCCGCCACACGGTCGACATCACTGGAAAACACCGCGTACTGACCGTCGGGACCGCTCTCGAGCATGGCACTTCGGCCGACCCAGCGCTGACGGCGTTGCTCGTCGGGACGTTCTTGTGGCCGATATTGCTCGCGGAGATGTTGCGAAAAATCGTCGATCAATTCGTTGAGTCGCGCTCCATAGACCGCCTGAAAGCGATTGCCCACTCCCAGGGGAAATGCCAGCGAGGCCCCCTGATGATCGATCAATTCCCAGAGTCGTTGCTCACCGTATTCATCGACGAGATAGCCGACGAAGTGAGAGCCCACCAGGTAGTGGGCACCGAATGGAATCGATCGATTCAATTCGCTGAGCCAGCCGCCATCGAGCTCGTGACCGGCGACCCCGGCGGCGAAGGTCTGTTCCCAGATCGGCGAGCCGTAGCGTCCGACGCCATCGACGAGTTGACTTTCATAGTAGGTCGCGATCCCCTCGAAGAACCACAAATCCAACCCGATCTGGGGATTGATGCTGGGACCGAAGAGCCGATTAAAGGCCCGATAAAAACCATGAATCTGGGTAAAATGAACGTAGTGCACCATCTCGTGGCAGCCGACGGCGGAGACGCTGGGCGTATAACCGAACTCCCCGAAGAAATTCGCCGTAAAAAAAGTGGGCATCACAATGTATGGCGCTTCCCCGGCGCCAAAGGCCGCATAGGCATTATTGAATTCCACTTCCGGCAAAAATACGGGCACCGGTCCCCAGTCGACGATCCGGGGCAACTCGTGATTCAAGGTTTGGAGGCAATCCTCGAGACGGCCGGCGACATGGCGGGCCTCGTCGCGGCGATGCTCCGGATAGTAAACTTCCAGATGGTCGGTCTGCATCTGACGCATATCGTGGTTGCGATATGACTGCTGAATCTCCGGAGAAAATTTCGGGCCCGTCGTCACACAACTCGCCGTCGTCAGCGCAAGTGCTGCGATGACAACGGCCATCGAGACATTGGCTCTACGACGGAACGATCGCCTCACCGCCTTATTTGCCGACACTTCGCGGTCGTTGATCGGTTGTGCTCTCCAGTGTTTGGTGACTGACATCGCGTCCCATCATATCACGGTTGTACCATTCCGCTATAAGAAGCTGTCAAAAACGTGTCGGCCAGATCACCGCTTCACTCCACTGTCGATAACATGACGACGGGATGTGACGGCCTGCCGAACACCATCAACGCTGGTGACATTGAACGACATGACTGGTAGACTTCACCCCGGTTATTCATGACCCGTCTATGGCGGCTCATCAGCAACGAGATGTCGTCATCTCACTTTCCCCCGGTTTTTCCACACCGCCTGTGGGGATTCGATGTTGGCGTCTCGACGCTGCTTTCGCCTCGTCACGACGTCCCATGGATAATGCCGGTCCGGTGTGTACGAATGGTTGATGGTACCTTTGAGGAGTCTATGAATGAGTCGCCGTGTATCGGTGCTAGTCTATGGCGATTGTCCCGAGCTTCAAGCATCTGCATTGGAGTTCGACATTGTGGCCATCGACGGTGATGATCTGAAGCAACACGTCGAAGCCCGGGGCCGCTCATTCGATGCAGCCATCGTGGAGGCCCGCTGCGACGACCCGACCGGTTTGAAGTGCGTTCAATCGCTGTACCGACTTCTGCCGTCATGTCCGACGATCATGGTCGCCGAACCGGATGCCTTGAGTACGGTGAAGTCGGCGATCGACACGGGCTTGACGGACTATCTAATACGCGCTGCCTCGCCCGAAGAGCTGGCGCCGATGTTGACCCACAAGATCGAACGCAGTCTTCGATATACCAATATTAAAGAGCGCTTTCACGAAAGTGAGCGGCGATTCTGGACATTTTTCGATCACGCTCCCCTCGGTCTGTTGGTCATGGGGCTCAACGGCCAGTGTGAACACGCCAATCAGGCGTTTGTCGAATTGGTCGGCCATTCCCTCGAAGATCTCAGAGAGATGACCGTCGAGGATCTTCTCGTCGCCGAAGATGCCGATATCTGGTCGGCCCTGCGCGAGGAGTTCCAGAATGGTGAACGGGACTTCGTGCGCCTCGAGCAGCAATTTACTCATAACAACGGCGAACCACGGTGGGTCCGCTTTGCCTGTGTGGCCATGCGAGACCCGCAGGGTGAACCGGCGTATTTCCTCGGAATGGCCACGGACCAAACGGATCGAAAGCGCATCCAAGAAAATCTGGAACAGGCCGATAAAATGCGGTCCATGGGACGACTCGCCGGTGGTGTGGCGCACGACTTCAACAACCTGTTGACCATCGTCAACAGTCATTGCTTCATTATGCGCGATGCCACCGATGATCCGGAAAAAATCGAGTGGAGTACCGAGCGGATCATGAGCGCCACAAAGCGCGGTTCGAAATTGACGCGCCAGCTACTGACCTTTGGCCGCGACCGCCACGGCGAGACCGAAACCGTCGACACCAACGAATTGCTCGACGATATGGAAGTCGTCCTCGATAGCCTCTTTGGAAAGCCCGTCGACGTCGACATCAACGCCGAAAAAGATCTGCGCAAAATTGAGGCCAACCGCAGCCACATCGAACAGGTCATCACCAACCTGGCGCTCAACGCGCGAGATGCCATGCCCGACGGCGGAGACTTCGAGGTTCGAACCTACAACCTGGATGTCGAGGTTCCGTCGAGCGCCGTGCCCGCCGAATTACCTCATGGCCAGTACACGGTCATTGAAGTAAGCGATACCGGAACCGGGATGAGCTCCGAGGTCCAAAAACAGGCCTTTGAGCCCTTTTTTACGACCAAAGACGTCGGCCAGGGTACCGGCCTGGGCCTGTCCACCGTCTATGGCGTCGTCAATCAGAATAACGGCCATATCACACTCGACAGCGAAGAGGGCCAGGGCACGACCTTTACGATCTATCTTCCGTCGGCCGAACAGCAATCGGAGACTCCCACGAAACTCCGGCGAGCCCGACGGGGCACTCCAACGGGTGGCACGGAGACCATTTTATTGGTGGAAGACGAAGAACAGTTGCGCCTCCCGCTAAAAAACCTCTTAAAAAACAAGGGATATGGCGTCATTGACGCCGCGGATGCCGAAGAAGCACTCGAGATAAGTCACTCCCATCCGGGACCGATCGACCTGCTTTTGACCGACGTCATTATGCCCGGAATCGACGGAGTGTCGCTGGCGGACTCCATTACCCAGGAGCGCTCGGAGACCTCCGTCATATTGATGTCGGGCTACACCGCCGATGCCTTGTCGATGAATTCCACCGATGACGGTCCTCGGCAGCGAAAACTCCTTCAAAAGCCATTCGGCATGGATATTCTCAGTCGAGCCATCCGACGGGTCCTCAACCCCTGAGCCGGGTTGTCGTCGCGATTATCGTCCCGCTTCGAT
>CAYUPT010000166.1:0-7854 GCA_964446725.1 uncultured Bradymonadales bacterium
GAAGTCGACGAAGAACCGGACGTCGACGAAGAACCGGACGTCGATGAAGAGCCAAAATCTCTCGAAAAGGGCCTTGAGAAGACGCGAACGGGCTTTATCGATCGGCTCGGCAGTCTCTTCAAAGGCGATGAGCTCGACGAGGAGATCGTCGAAGACGTCGAGGAAGTCCTATTTACCGCCGATATTGGCACCCGTATCGCCCAGGACATCCTGGAGACTGTGGAAGAACAATTGTCGTCGGATCAAAAGAAGGACCCCATCGAGGTCTGGGCCTTTATCCGCGCGTACTGCGAGGAGATCCTGCGCGACCACGAAGGGGGCATCGACTACGACGCGGACAAACCCTTTGTATTGCTGGTCATCGGCGTCAATGGCGTCGGAAAGACAACGACCATCGGTAAGATCGGCGACAAGCTCAAACGCCAGGACAAGTCCGTATTGTATGTCGCCGGGGATACCTTCCGGGCCGGTGCGGTCGACCAACTGGATATCTGGGCGAAACGCACCGATATTCCGATGCACAGCGGCGAGTCGGGCGCCGATCCGTCGTCGGTCATCTACGCCGGGATCGAGCGCGGAATTGACGAAGAGCGGGATGTCATCATCTGTGATACCGCCGGCCGCCTACACACCGATTCCAATCTGCTCGACGAATTGAGCAAGATGGAGCGCGTCGCCGGCAAGGCATTGGACGGAGCGCCGCACGAGACGGTGTTGGTCCTGGACGCCAATACCGGCCAGAACGCCATTGCACAGGCCAAAATGTTCAACGATGCACTCGATATTTCGGGGGTGGTCCTGACGAAATTGGACGGGACGGCCAAAGGCGGCGTCATCCTGGGGATCTGCAATGAGTTGGACGTGCCGGTTCACTACATCGGAATCGGTGAGGGACTGCGCGATCTGCGCACGTTTGATGCCGAGGAGTTTGTAGAGGCCCTCTTTATGTGAGCAGTCGCTGCTCAGTGGCGCGAACACTCGTTGGATAGCCGTCCCGGTCTGGACATATTCCCGCGGAGAGATAGACCGAACGAACGCCGGGGATACGGGATGTAACGGTGCAATGCCTTGCCGGGCCAAAATACCCTGTGTTATATCTCGAGTCATCGAGGAGACGATGCCAGGCGCATTACGACGGCGATAACTCGCCTACTTTATTTGGTCGAAAATACGGTCGGAAAGAGCCGACCTGGTCTCGCACATGGCTGGATGAATCATGGGTACACCGCAGAGATGGCTACAACTGGTGACCGTCGTGGCGGTCGTCGTCGGGCTTGGTGGATTCGCGTCGACGGCTGTCGCGCAGGACGACCCCGAAGACTACGGGGACACCGTTCACGTCGTGCAGCCCAAACCGGTACTTCAGCAGGGCCGGATCAATGTCACCCCCCAGCTGGGGATGACCATCAATGACCCGCTGTATCGCGGATTCAGCGTCGGTGGGCGCGCCGATTTTTATCTGACGGAGCGAATTCATCTCGGTGGACTGCTTCAGTGGCACGATATCGGCGGGTTGATCGGTGGGGAGACCCAGACCTACAGCGATGTCATCGGAGAGACCGGCGCCTCCGTCGATGCCCCCTATCTCAACTGGGCGGCCGGAGCCGAAGTCGGATTTAGTCCGCTATTCGGTAAATTTTCGCTCTTTAATCGGGGGATCATCTTTTACACCGTTAATGTCACGGCCGGTGGTGTCTGGTCCGATTCGTCGTCAGTGCGAACCCCGGGCGGTGAGAGCGGTCCCGGTGGGACGGTGAGCCTGGGGACGCAGTTTTTCCTCAACGACTGGATGGCCGTGGATCTGGAAGTCCGGGATGTGATCTATCCGAATCGAAACCAGATCAACCACTCGGTGACGCTGGGAGCCGGGATCAGTCTGATCTTCCCCCGCAATTTTGAATACGACGAGGCCCAGACCCTTTGAGGAAGGGATTCGTCGGAGCAGTGCGCAGGTTCGAAGCCGATAGTCGCGTAGAGGATACGAATGAAGACAGTGATAAGACAGGGTATCCGCTCGATGGTGGCCGCGGCAGTGGTCGCCGCCGTTTTCGTCGTCCAGGCCGGCGATCAGGAGGCGATGGCGACGGAGGTCGAGAGCGCGGACGATGAAATCGCCTCCATGGAAGAGGGGCCGATGGTGCGCCGACAGCTCCTTCATCGCTCCGGACGCATCGAAGTGGCGCCGATGGGCAGTTTTTCGCTCAACGACGCCTTTATTCGCAATGCCATGCCCGGCATCGGGACCACCTATTTTCTCAATAATGTCTTCGGGTTGATGGGGAGCTTTAATTTCGGGGCCCTCCAATTCGATACCAGTCTTCGCCAGAATATGGACCGGGAACTCGACGAGCAGCAGCGGTCCAACACCTCCTATTCGCGCATCGGGTGGGCCCTCGACGCAGGGTTGGTCTACGTACCGGCCTTTGGAAAATTTACGGTTCTCAATTCGCTGACGACGCACTACGACTTTCATCTCTTCGGGGGCATGGGGGTTATCAACGAGGTGGCCGATCCGGCGATTGCCGACGGCGACGTCGACGCCCAGATGTCCGGTGTTCGCCCCGGCGGCATGTTCGGCGCCGGTCTGCGCTTCTTTATGGCCGATTCGGTCTCGTTGAACTTCCAGATTCGCAATTATTTGATGGCCCGGTCGCAGGAAGTCAGTCAGGGCGATGCGGATCTGCAATTCGGAAATACCGTCATGTTTTCGGCCGGAGTGGGGCTGTTCTGGCCGGGGGATATCCAGATCTCGCGGTAGTCGAAGGGTTGACGTCTGAGGAACCGGTGCGATGACATTGGCCGGTTGCGTATTTTTCCCGACGCTACCGATGCGAGACTATCACCATGGATTTTTGCCGACGCGCTCAGATTGCTGTGGAGCGCGAGGAGCCGGCGCAGGCGCTGATGACGCTGGTCCATGGGCTGCGTCGCCATCCGCAACACAGCGACGCCGTTGACCTGTTGCTATTCGTATACACCCGGCACATCGATCAGCCGGGATTGGAGTCCGAAATCATCAGGGGGCTGGAGCGACATCCCGAGCGGGCGTGGGTGCTGGGGTTTGTGGTCGACGAGCTTCAAACGCTCGACAAGGGGGCGATGGCGTCGGCGATCGAAGACGTAGCGCGCCGGGCCGGCGTCTCAATTCGAGATCCCTCTATCGACGATGACGCCGATGACAGCGGCGATGAATCCGAACTGGAGATCGAAATATCGACTGCCATGGTCGCCGAAGAATCTACAGAATCCCGGGATTCAGGCCGGGACGACAACTCCGGTGGCGACGAAGAGACGCCACAGCGCGACGATGATGGAAGCGAAGCGTCGGCCGGCGCCGACCTCGAAGAACAGCCGGGGCCGGACAAGGGGGAAGAGGGCAACGAGGCGTCGACGGGTGTCCGGGAGACGATCGACGAGGCGCCGGGGCGGCGGTTGCTCTTTGGGACCGCCGTCGGGGCGTTGGTGCTGGTGATCGCCGGTTCCGTGGGCGTTTACGGATGGCAGCACGCACGGGATGTCCGGGAATTAATCGCCGTCGATGAGGCGATGATCGCCTTTGACCCGATGGATGCCGGGGAGGTCCGTCGAGTGCTCGACGAGGCCAAAACCGGACCCGGACCGGATGTCGAAATCGAGGAGCGAGAGCAGTTTCTCGACGCCGTATCGGGACTCGATGCAGGGGATATCGAGGTGGGGAATTTCGATTCTCAACGGGAGGCGCCGACGACCTCTTGGGGGTTGGCGGCGAGGGCGCTGGAAGCGGTGGGCCACGACGACTGGGAGCGCGCAATGCGCTTTGTACATCACCTCGAGGAGGCCTACACCGATACGCTGGCCGCCTACTACACCCGGGGGCGCGTCTGCGAGGCGCGGGCAGACTGGGATTGTGCACTTGAGCGCTACCGACGAGTTCAGGCGCATTTCGAGGAGTTTATCCCCGCCCGGATCGGAGCGATGCGGATCGGCGGGTATCGATTCGACCTCCGTCGATGGGAACACGAACGAGAGCAGCTCTCGGAGATCGCTGCCGGCCATCGCTACGCGACCCTGGAGTGGCTCGATCCCTTCGATGCCTTCCCACCTGTCGACGGCGACGTCGATGAATTCGAAGGCGACACGGGACATCGCGATCGGTTCGTCGAGCGCTGGGAGGCGATGCACGAGGTCTTGAATCTACTGGCACAACACGAATGGTCATCGGCAACTCCGATCTGTGCTCAGGGCAAGAGCGAGTCGCCGCCGATTCCGGCGTTTACGATTGTCTGCGCCTACGCAGCGGCCGGTAGGGGCGATGCGAATACGGTATTCGACCGCTTTGAAGAAGCGGCCGGTATCCCGGAGACGGAGTCGGTCTTTCGGCGACGACTCCAGACTCGGGCGCCGATATTGCTCTCCGATCTCGGTCGAGCCGATCTGGGACTCGAGTTGGCACTTCCCTACGACGCCGGGCCCGAGGTGGGAGCCGTGATGCCCGGAGATGACGCCGCTCATCAGGCGGACTCCGGGGAGAATTCCAGATCGCTTTTCGAGGCGGTCTCTCATCCGCTGGACGAGGACGATGCCCGGGCCCTGCTTGCGCGGGTTCGCGTCCTTGTGGCCAAGGGGAGGACGGAGGGAGCGCGCCAGATTTTGTCGACACTGGTCAATCGAGACGATGTGGGCGACGAGGCTCGATTCGAGCGCGCCTGGTCGTATCTCGTCGACGGCAATCAGCGCAGCGCGGTGTCGGCCATCGAAGACATCGACGATGACGCCCTTCGGCGCGGCGCCGAGTCCTATCGCGCCTATCTGGAGGGACGCCACTCCGATGCCTACGCCATTGACGTGGCCCCCGATGAGGATCGGCGTGTGACCCGGGTTCGCGCACTGTCGTTTCTGGCCGATGGCCGCGGACGCCACGCCCGCACGGCGCTGGATGCGGCGGGCGATGGACTGGATACATTGATGCTTCGACCGGTGCAGCTGCGCGTCTTTGCCCGTTCTCGCTCCCGGGCCGGACTAGACGAGCTTCGCGACAGCGTCGGCGATCTGGAGGACGTCCGCACCCTGGATGTTCTCATCGATGTCGCCGGTGCCGCATTCTGGCAGCGCGATTTCGCCGACAGTGCCCGGTGGCTCCAACGGGTCTTGGAGGCCGTTCCCGCCCATCCGGAGGCCCACTGGAAATCGGGCTTGCTACGGCGCGCCGAAGGAGATGACCGGGGAGCACGATCCCACTTTCGGCAGGCCTGGCGCGGTGACCAGGATTCACCGGAGTGGCTCATTGAGTCGGGCTGGGTGCATCTGGATTCGGGGCGATATGACCGGGCCCGCGAGGTCTTTTTGTTGGCCACTCTTCGAGATCGAGAGAATACGGACGCCGTCGAGGGGTTGGGCAAGGCCTATTATCAGAGCAATCGAAGTCGGGGCCGTCGCGATCTGGAGGAGCTGTTGGGTAATTACACCGGCGCCGCCGGAGAACAGCCGGCGCGCGCCGAAATGAAGCGCTGGCAAGCCGTGTTATACGGTGCACGAGAGGGAGACGAGCAGGCGCTTCCCTATCTCGAGGAGGCCCGTGCAATCGGTGGCGACCGAGTGTCGATTCTCGTGGAATTGGGCCGCTTTTCGGGCGCCAATGAGCAGTGGGAAGAGGCTCGGGACTATTACGGCCGGGCACTTCGCGTCGATCCGACGCGTCCGGAAGTCCATCTCGGACTGGCGCGGGTGGCACAGGCGTTGGGCGATGACGACTCGGCGCGCCAGCATCTCCAGCGCGTCGTCGATCTCGTTCCCACCGGAGAATTCGAAGAGCAGGCCCGTTTTCAACTCAGTGAAATAGAGGAGAATACACCGTGAGAACGGCGTGGCCGATAGCGGCGACGGGGGTGGCGACGATACTGGTCGCGCTTCTGTGTCCGGCCGTGGCGACTGCGCTGGAGGTCAGTGTTCACGGCGAATCTCAACTCGATGTCGATATCGATTCGGCGGGCACGACCGTTCGCTTCTACGGGCACCTCCAGGACGACCTCGGCGATCCGCTCCCGGTCCAGAGACTGAGCGTGGCCCTTCGCGACCAGGGAGCGATTATTTTCGAGGACACGGTGTATACCGATTTTTACGGGCGGTTTTCGACATTTGTGGAGGTCGCTCCCGGAACCTACGCCGCCGGGGTGGAATACGACGGCGCCAGCCACGTGGCGGGGACCAGGAAGGGGGCGACGATTCACGTCGAATCCGAGCCACCACAACTGGCGATTGATGCGCCCCGGTGGGTCCACGGCTTCGATGCGCCGGTGCCCCTTGAGATTCAGGCCCGTGCCGGCGACCAGGGACTGCCGGGATATGCGGCGGTCGCCGTCGATGGCCGTCCGGTGGCGTCGATCAATCTCGACCACCGAGGTCAGGGGAGCTTTGATGCCTCCTCGCAGCTGGAGGCCGGCGATAATACGATTGCAGTGGCCATGGAGGCCACGGAATTTCGAGACGAAGCCCGCGCCCACACGCAGATCCGAAGCGTCCGGCAGGTTGAATTCGACGGAGATATCGAGCGCGTATTTCGGCGCGGTGAGCGCGGACAGAAGGTCGATGTGAGGCTTCGCGACAGCCGGGGCGCAATCGATGGTGCGGACGTGGAGCTTCGGCTGGAGCGCGACGGCGACCAGGGGGGCGAGACGCCGGAGGACTCGGAGGGAGTTCGACTCGTCGAAGAGCTCGAGACCGACGAGGGCGGTGAGGCGTCGGTACTGATCTCAGACGAAGCACTCGGCGAGTACCGCTGGGACGTATCGGCTGTCGTCGACCCGCCATCGGGCGAGCCCATTGTCTGGCAGGGGGGCGCCATCCAGCAGCGGTCGCCGGTCTGGCTGCGGGCGGTGCCGATCTTGGCGGTGCTGGCGCTGGTAGCCGGACTGCTGTGGATGGGCCGAAGTCGAATTGCAGCGCTGTGGGAGGCGCTCCGGGAGTACTGGACGTCGATCCGGAACTCGATGGAAGAGTCGGCGCCGGGCGCGGAGTTGCCCGACCTGGAGTCTGTCGAAACCCCGGAGTTGATCGCCACCCGGCGCGATGACCTCGAATCGCGAGAACCGACAGGGGCCGTCGTCGAGCTCTGGGACACATGGCGAGATCGACCGGTGTCGGGTGCCGAAGTCGCGGTGGAGTCGCGGGGCGTTACGACCACAATGGAGAGTGGCGACGACGGCTGCGTTGACCTGTCGGTACCGGACGGCGGTGAGATTGAACTCCGTGCAACGGCGCCGGGCTACGTTCCAGCCCGGGTACGCCTGGATCGCGAGTCGCTCTCGGGTACAAGCCGAATGGCCATGACCGCCGTGCCGTTAAAGATTCGCCGCGCCTACCGACAGATGGTCCGCCGGGCCCGCGGCGACGACCCCTGGGGCCGATTGACTCCCCGCCAACTCCAGGAGGCGCTTCGCTCTGCGGACTCGATACCCGATACGGAAAAATTCGATGGCGATACCGTCCCCGTCGAGGACCGGCTGGAGTTGTCGGAATGGCTCGATGACTTCAGTGGCGACGACGACCCTCGACTCGACGCCCTACTGCAGGGGATCACGAAAATTGTAGAGGAGACCAATTACAGCGGTCGCCATTACGACACCGAGGTCTGGGAGACGGCGCGCCAGGCGATGCAGCAACTCATCGAGGGCCTGGAGCGACACGGCGATGACAACCGGGAGGCGTCATGACAGTCGACGAACGCCGCCTCCTGGGACGTTGGCCTATCGGGCTCGTCGTCGCCGCCGTCTGCGTGCTGAGCAGTGCGTCGGCGGTGGCCCAGGATTTTGCCACGGAATCGGAGGAGTGGCACGGGTTGTCGGGGTTTGTCGAGCTCTTCGAGGTCCAGCAGCGAGA
>CAYUPT010000167.1:0-7776 GCA_964446725.1 uncultured Bradymonadales bacterium
TGGTCGTCCCCGTCGGCGAGGATCGCCAGATGCTGCGCATTCTCGAAAAGACCGGTGACGGCGAAATCGAGACCACGGACACCGTCCCCGTCCAATTCGTCCCCATGGTCCCCGGCGACGACGAATAAAATTTACCCGTCGAGCGCCGCCAGCGCCGCGTTGGCGTCCTCGTGATCGGGATCGACGCGGAGCGCCCGTTTGTACATATCTCTGGCTCCCCGCTCCTCGCCGATGGCCTCCCGGATCGCCCCCAGGTGGAAGTAGACCTCCAATTTGTCGGCGTCATCGTCGATATTCATCTGATGCAACAACAAGATCTGATAGATCTTTTTGGCCTCTTCCCACAGTTTCTCGTCGAAGAGTAACTCGCCCAGACTCAATAGATTGGGGATGTACGTGGAATCGATGCGATGGGCCTCCTCGAAGGCCTGTCGCGCCGCTTCCACATCGCCCTGTCGGCGGGCCAATTTGCCGCGGAGATGGTGGAATCGAACGACCTCTTTCATGCGACGTGCATCGCTGAGCGTCTCGATCACCGATGTCAGCAGCGGCCGAGCCCGGTCGTAGTGGCCGGCCTCGATATAGCCGTCGAGCAGGGGCTCTACGACGTCCAGGTCATCTCCCGCGATCTGACGGGCCGCCTCCAGCGCCTCGATGCGCTTTTCGGTACCGTCGAGATACTTCCCGGCGACATCGCCCATCTGAACATAGAGTTCCACGCGCCGATCGTCGTCTTCGCAGTGGGTAGCCCGCCTGTCCAGAAGCGCGAATAATCGCTCGCCGTCGCCGATATCGCCATAGATCTCCTCCAGAGTATCCATAATCTCGTCGTCACCGGGAAATTCCTCGAGCAACATCTCGTAGGCCTCGGCGGCCCGGGACGGAGCCTGCGCGTCGTCGTAGAGCGTACGAGCCCGTTGGCGCAGCAATTCAGTGCGCCGGTCGCCGTCGGCAAATTTCAGTCGGCGATCGATGATATCGACGACACCACCGTAGTCGCCCCGGCGCCGGTGAATCTCCTCCAGACGGTCGAGCATTGCTTCGTCACCGGGATGAACTGCCAGCACCGACTCGCCGAATTCGATCGCACTGTCGGGCTTATCGAGCCGGTCGTCGGCGAGCTGCGTCATCTCCCGGTAGTAATCGGCGATCCGCTCTTCGTCGTCGGCCTGGTTGACCCTGGCGTTGAGCAATTCCAGCAGTTCGTCCCAGCGCTTCTCCTGCCGATACAAGGTATCCAGCGCCTCGAAGACATCGGGGTGATCATCGCGAATCGCCAATGCCCGGCGATAGTCCTCAATGGCCCCCTCTACATCGCCGTCGGCTTCGTAGCGAACATCGGCCCGGCGAATCAGCAACCGAAGTCGCTCGCCGTCGTCTTCCCCGTCAACAGACTCCAGCTGTCGGTCCAGTAGATCGCGCAGCGCCGACCAATCCTCCAGCTCTTCGTAGACGTCCTCAAGCACTTCGATGACGTCGTCAGTGGATTCAATGGCGAGCGCCTCATCCAGGTGGGCGCGAGCCCGACGGGCGTCTTCCAGGTGCTCCAGACAGATCGTGCCCATTTCGACATAGGCATCTCGGCGAGCCATGTCGTCGTCGCGATAGCCCATCAATCGCTGCAGCATATCGACCCGCCCCTCCCATTGTTCGGTCAATTCGTAGAGGCGGGCCATCGTCTCCAGACGCTCCAACTCTTCGCCCTCCAGATCCAGCAGCGCTTCGAAGGCTTCGAGCGCCCCTTCGTAGTTTTCGATGCCCAGTCGCACCGAAGCGAGTTCGTCGTACAGTTCGACCCTCTGGGCATCATCGGGCGCCGATTCGACACGCGCCGCCAACACCGCCGCCAGACTCTCGTCGTCTCCCTGGCTTCGGGCCACATCCTCCAGAATTTCGAGTGCTTCTTCGTGCTCCGGATCAAACTCCAGAACCCGGCGATAAAATACGGCGGCCCGACTCCGGTCTTCCAGTGTTTCGACTGCCAACTCACCGCCCCGCTCGGCAATCTCCAGGCCCCGCACCGGGTCATCGCAGACCTCGATAACGTCCTGATAGACATCGACCAATTCCTCGGACATCGACAGCCGCTCCGCCAATTGCTCGAGCCGATCTTCGATCGCCCGATTCTCCGGCTGAAGCGCCAGTGATTGACCCCAGTGCTCAAAGGCGACGGCGACGCGTCCCAGTTCCTCGAATTCCACCGTTGCCAGCTCGTCGAGCAATTCGGCGCGATCGACGGGGTTGTCGATGACATCCAATTTCAACTCGAAGAGCCGCGCCAGTTTCGCCCAGTCCTCGGTGTCTCGATACGTCGGCTCCAGAAGTTCCAAAATCTCGTCTCGAAGCGCCGGTTCTTCGGCCAGGCGCTCCAATCCCTGAATCGCTCCCTGGTGATCCGGGGCCCGGCTGATGACCCGGCGATACAACTCCAGCGCCTCCTCGTATTCCTCGTAGGCCACTTCCCGAAGGTAGCCCAGCTGGTAGATGGCCTGGAGCTGCTGTTCTCCGTCGACAACGTCGATCTCTCGCTCCAGAATACGCGCCAGATTGCCCCAGTCTTTCGTGCTTTGATAGATGCGGTCCAGCCAGGTCAGTGCCTCCTGGTGGTATTCATCGATGTCGAGCACTGCCTCCAGATGCGGGGTTGCCGCCTCTGCATCGCCCATTCGCTCTGCGTAGCCCAGCCCGACCTGAAGATGCAGTTGCAGTCGCACCTCCGGGTCGTCGATTCCCTCGTCGAGGACCTCTTCGTAGATCGGCACCAGATCGTCGGTGGAGTCCAATTCTTCGGCCAATCGCTCGAACTCGCGGCGCACATCTTCCACACCGGGCACGTCGCTGATCGCTTCGCTGAGCGTCGCAAATGCCTTGATCGGCAACTCGAATGCCTCGGACTGCAACTGGGCGAGCGCCAGATATTGCTCGCCGGCGTATTCCGGGTCGTCGCTCTGCTCGATCAGCCGCTGGTACAGGGCCTCCAATTCGTCCCACTCCTGGTCGCGGCGATGCAATCCGATGAGCACATCGGCGGCGCGCCGCCGGACCTGGTCATCGGCCAGCAACCGAAACAACGCCCCGCGCGCAGCGTAGGCATCGGGGTCGCGTTCCAGGACCGCCCGGTAGTGTTCGAAGGCCCGTTCGGCGTCACCGGCCTCATCGAGCAGAACGTCGGCCATCTCCAATTCCACCTCATTGGCCTCCTCCGTACTGTCGGCCCGGTCGCGGCGCTGTCCCATGACATCGAGCATCTCTCCCCACCGCTGTTCGTCGGCGTACAATCCGATGAGTGCATCTTCGGCCTCCCTATCAGCCGGCTTGACCGCCAGGGCATCTCGAAAGCTCGCCAGTGCCCGCTCAACATCGCCGAGGTGGTCTCGTCGAATCGATCCCAGCCGGAGGAAAACCTGAGCGCGCAGTCGATCGGCATCGACGAGCTGCAACTTGTCTTCCAACAATTCCTCCAGGGCCTGGAAGTCCTCGACCGATTCGTACAGCCGCTCCAGCACCACCAGGTGTGACAATTCCGTCGGTTCCTCGCGCCGGATTTCTTCGTACAACTCGATGGCCCGCCGCGGGTCGTCGAGGCGCTCATCGCAAATTCGAGCAATGCGCTTTCGAAGTGACTGCTGGCGGCCAGCATCGTGGATCTCGTCGAGGCGCCGCTCCAGAATTTCGACCAGCGGCTCCCACTTGGCCATCTCGCCGTACAACTCCTCGAGCTTCTCGAGTGCTCGTTCACTCTTGGCCGAAATCTCGACGGACTGCTGATAGGCCGCAATCGCGGACTCCGTGTCGTCCAGGCGTTGCTCGTAGATATCGGCCACCGCCGCCAAAATCAGCCCCTGACGGTCGACGTCATCGGTCTCGCCGAGGGCCCCCAGATAGATTGGAATCAACCGCTGCCAGGCGTTTAGATCTTCGGATAACACCTCGATCATCTCATCGAGGTCCTGATTTTCGGGATCCAGACAAAAGGCTCGCGCCAGATCGGTGAGGGCCTGAATTCGCTCGATATCGTCGTCGGTCGACGTCAGCAGCAACTCCGCCTTTTCGACCAGAATTTCGACGCGTCGACCCGGCTCTTCGACCAATTCGCTCTGTTGCTTGAACAGGTCGTCGATGCGGCGCCACTGTGTGCGCCGATCGTAGACGTCGAGCAACAACTCGATGATCCTCTCGCGCAACGGGCGCCACTGCTCGTCGCCTCGCGCCAGATCTCGACGAAGTCCCTCGAGGGCGCGGGCGGCATCGGAATTATCGGCGTCGTCTTCCAGGATCTTTCGATATTGGTCGACGGCCTCTTCGACCTTTCCGAGCTCCCGTTCCAGCATTTCAGCGAGGGCCAGTCGGTTATCGATAACGACCTGAGGATCGACGGCACCGGCGATGCGTTGCCGGTAGATATCGGCCAATTCATACCACCGCTCTTTCGCCGCCAGTATCCGCTCCATGGCCCTTCGATAGTCCTCGTTGCCGGGAGCCAGTTCGAGGAGTCTGGCGTAGACGTCGACGACGGCATCGGCATCTTCGAGGACGTCTTCGTAAAGTACGGCCAATTTTTCGTACCACCGGCGCTCTCGCTGTTCGTCGGCCGCAAAATCACCGCGGTCGCGATAAAAGTCGGCCAATTCGTGCCACGCCTCGCGCTGCTGGAGAAGCCGCTCCAGAAGCTCGATGGCGTCTCGGTCATCGGGACGAATCCGCAGGGCCTCCTGGGCCGCCTGCTGGGCGGCGATCGGCTCCCGGAGCCGGTCGGCATAGATTTCGGCGACGTCTAAATGCAGATCGGCTCGGGTTTCGTCGTCGATGTCGAAGTTTTCTTCGAGCGTCGTCTCGTAGACTTCGCACAACTGATTCCAGCCGCTGGCCCGAGCCGTCAATTCCCATAATCGATGCCCAATGTCGGCGTTGGTCGGTCGAAGCGAAAATAACTCGGCGGCCACAGCCCATCCGTGGGCCGGATCATCGACGCGCTCTGACAACAGAACCGACAACTCACTGAGAAGCTCGACGCGCTCGTTGACATCGTCTGTGGCATCGACCTGTGCCTGTAGCACTTCGACGAGGGACTCGTCGTGTTGTTGGAGTCGGTAGACCGGCTCCAGCAACCGGGCGGTTTCGGCGCGAACACCGGGTTCCTCCTCAAATAACGCCTCCAGCGCCTGTACAGCCTCTTCGTGATCGGCATCGATGTCCAGGACATCGCCGTACAATTCGATGGCCCGGCGCAGTTGTTCCAGTGGTCCACGGCACAATTCGGCGAGCGCCAGTTGGGCATCCAGTTGTTCCGACGGCACCGGCGCTTCGTCGACACGCTCTTCGTAGAAGCGAGCCAGCTCCTCCCAGCGCTCAGCACTGCGCAATAACCGCTCCAGGTCGTCCAGCGACGGACGGTGTTGAGCATCGACCGACAAAATCTGACGATGGGTTTCGGCCGCCGAAAAATCGTCGTCGAGCTGACCTTCTTCGATGGCCGCCACCGTGCTCAGCAACTCGATGGCCTCTCGCTGGTTGTCGGCGATAATGGCGTCGTGTCGCTGTTCGAGAAGGTCGATCAGATCGTGCCACCGCTCCTGGGATTCCAGAATCTCAAACAGGGACTCAAAGGCCTCACGGTGCCCGGGCTGTGACGACAACAACTCGCGCAGATAATCTTCGGCGCGCATCGGATCGTCGAGGACATCGGTGTACAACCCGGCGATCATCAACTGCAGTTCGCGCACTCGCTGCGGTTCGACCGCCGCCTCCAGTACATCGTCGAGCAGATCGACGAGTAAATTCCAGGACTCACTGCTCGTTCCCGCCTCCAGAAGCGCCCGTTTATACTGCTGATTATCGCGCTGCCCTCTCCAGGCGTTGGCAAAGGACTTCATGGCCTCGTCGAGTTGTTCGAGCCGGTCCCGGAGCACAGTGCCGCGCTGAAACTCAAGGCGGGCTTCCTCCTGCGGATCCATGGCGTGGCGACTGCGGCGTCGATACAGGTCGGCAAGGTCTTCGTGGCGCTCCTGGCGCCGGTAAATTCCGACCAGATCGTCGGCCACTTCCTCGAGCCACGACTCGCGCTGCGCCAGTTCTTCCAGGGCCTCGATGGCCTCCGCCTGGTCGCGGTCGCGCTCCAGGAGGCCCCGATAGATCTCGATAGCCTCCTCGATCTCAAATAATTCCTCGACGTGAACTTCGGCGAGTTTTAGCTCCAGCTCCCTCCGGATTTCGGGGCGGCCGCGCTCCGGCCCGTCGATGCGACGCCGGGCGATATCGGCCCATTGCGCCCACTGCATTTCCTGGCGCAGAAGTCGACCCAATTCGGCGAGCGCCCGTCGATGTTCCGGCCTGGCGGCCAGAATCTGACGGTACACATCGATGGCCTGGTCGACATCTCGAAGTTCCTCGTCGGCAATCGACGCCCATTTTTCGAGAACCTCGATACGAGCATCTTCATCTTCGACGAGATCCAATTTTCGGCGCAGTAATTCGACGAGATCGAAGTACTGATCGCGTTGTTCATACAGCGCTTCCAGGGCCTCGATGGAATTGAGGTCCCCGGGCTCGATCTCGAGAATCTGGCGATGCGTATCGGCGGCATCCGTTGGCTCGTCCAGGACGTGCTCCTGGAGCGTCGCCACGCGGCGCAACAACTCCAGGCGCTCTTCGCGATCGGCAAATCGAGCCTGCTCGGTGAGGTTGTCACAGAGCCGTTCGGTCTGATTCGTGGCCTCGAATAACTCCTCGAGCTCCTCCAAAAGTTCTTGGTCGGTATCGTCGATACTTCGCGCCTCGTCGAAGCAATCGATGGCGCGCTCCACATCGCCCAATTGCTCGCCGACAATCCGGCCCAGACGTTTCCAGATCGGCAGTGCCACGAAGGGATCGGCGTCTCGCGCCGCCGCCTCCAGGGTGTCGACCGCCGATGGCAACACATCGAGGCCAATCGACATCTCCAGTAGCTTCGAGCGCCGCTCCTCATCTTCTGGCTGCAACATCACAGCCCGCTGAATCGCCTCCAGCGCCGCCTCCGGGTCCGACAGCCGATGTTGGCGCAGCTCGGCAAGTTCATCCAATAGCTCTATTTTTTCGAACGCATCGGCGGCCTCGAGACGAACCTGCAATGTCTCATCGAGGCGCTCGTACTCGCCGCGCATCCGGTACAGCGGCTCCAGCGTCCGCGCCAGGTCCAGGCGCAGGTCGATGGCGGCGTCGTCGTCGGCCAACTCGGCGTCGACGTCGCGGGCGAAGTCGAGCATTTCGTCGTCGCCCGGATCGTCGTCGAGCAACTGACAGATTATCGCGACTGCCCCCGGCCGGTCATCGAGGCGGCGATAGCGCAGACGGGCCAGACTCGCCCGATACTCCCGGCGAAGGTCCGGTTCCAGCGTCTGATCGGCCTGTGTCGAGAGCAGATCGTCCAGATCGTGCCACTCCCGACGCTCCCGGTACAAATCGCGCAGTCGATCGACGGCGTCGGCCTGCTCCGGTTCGATCCCCAAAATCTGGCGGCAGACGTCGATCGCCTCCACCGGCTCGTCGAGTTCGTCGGCCAGCAATGCCCCGGCCTCTAGCCACAACTCGACGCGTTCCTCATCGTCATCGATCAGATCCGCTCGCTTCCGGAGGACATCGACGAGCTTTTCGGTATCGTCGAATTTGCGATACAGCCGCTCCAGCGCCTCCAGCGCCGCCTCGTCGAATGGGTCGTAGTCGTGCAGTTTTTCCCAAGCCGTCAGTGCCGCTTCCGGCTGCTGGAGTCGATGCTCCCGCATCGCCGCCGGATGGCGCAGC
>CAYUPT010000168.1:0-7730 GCA_964446725.1 uncultured Bradymonadales bacterium
GTCCCAGCGTCATGAACCACTCCACCGGCTCGTTTTCGATGGTCGGAATCGACAGTCCTCGAAGCTCCGTCCAGTCCAGATAGGGCGCCAGGGTTCGATCGACGGCGCCGGCGCCGGTGCCGACAACGGGATGATCGGTGGCGGCCACCAGCGCCTGGTGGCTCAGGTGGATCCGAACGTCGGCACTGGTGTCGTCGAGGCGCGAGGAGTCGTCGCCAACCGTCCAGTCCCCGGGCGCGAAGATCGCGGCGATGGCGCCCACCAACAAGACGACGACGCCGATGACCGCCGCCTTCCGAAGTCCGCCCTCGGTCTCCGGCGAGTAGCGAATGGCAATGGCGATCGCAAAGATCACCAACCCGGCAGCCAGCGCCAGCAGCGCCCCGGTGCTGTCGTGGGTCGCCGACAGCATCAAAAAGCCCGCGGTCGCCGCCACTCCCAGCGATGCCACCACCGGCGATCGCCTGAGATACTCGAGGCTAAACCCGACGGCCACCAACGCCGCAAGCCCGTAGTACGCCGCGGCGTGATTGGTGGAGACAAAGGGACTTATCGACCGCGCTCCGACCTCCGATTCGTAGAACCCCAGAATCAATTCGGTGCCCGAAATTTGTTGAATGATGCCCGCCAGCGCCACCACGCCGGCGCCGATGACCACCAGCCCCAGAAAGCGGCGCCGTTGACGGCGCTCGGTGACGACCTGACCGGCCAGCCCCGTCGCCGCCGCCAGGGCAATCCAACGCAACGCATCTTCGGACGTCGCCCGCGGATCGAGCGACAATGTATGCCAGCCCGCCGTCAGCGACTCCCCGAAGACAATCGACCAATTCGCCGACAGCGCCTCAAATCCCGCGGGCTGAATCCACCGGTAGACCGCCGTCGGCACCGGGATAAGCTGGACCAGGCACACTCCGGCGACGAGCGTAAAGCCGACGGTTGGAATAGAACACAACACCGACCCGGTTTCCCCACCCGATCGCTCCTTGCCCAGAAGGGCCACCGCATAACCGACCAGCGACACCACTGCCAGAGCTCCAGCCGTCGCCGCATGTACGCCGCCGATGGCCAGCGGACTTGCCACAACGACAATGGCGAGCAACATTATGGGCACGTACCGCTTCCATCGCTGTCCGAGCGTCGAGGAAGTCGATGGGCGATCATCTCGGTGGCTCATAGTAAATCCTCGAGTCGGTCTGTTGTACTGCTCGGTAGGGTGCGAATGTTATTCGACGAATATCCCGACGGGGGCCGATCCGATGGGCGACGACAGGGTGAGACGACCATTTGAGAAACGCTGCTGTAGTGGGTCGCTCAAACCCCGGTGTCGCCATTTTGAGGCCGCGACGAGTCGTTGACGCCCCATCTTCGACCCCCTAGGGTTGCCGGTCGGCGCCAGATGGCGCCGAATCGACAGCGCCGCGTTTTCGTGTCGAGTGAGGAACATGTCCGAACAGTTTGGTTACCCCGAACAATCCGCGCCGCATCCCGGCTCCGACTCCGGTGAGGCACTTGGTGAATTATTGACCCGGTACTGGGTGCTCTTTAAGCGCTTTTACTGGATCCTGATTTTGACGGCCGTCGCCGGAGTGGGTGTCGCCTATCTGTGGACCGATCAACAACCCCGGATCTACGAAGCGACCAGCAAGCTGCTCTTTCACGAAACTCAACCCAATGTCTTCGGAAGTCAATTCGAAGAGGTGGAGTTCATCGATCCCGGCGGTCGATTTCAATTCGAAGAATTCTGGAATACGCAGCGCGAAGTCCTCAACTCGAAGTGGTTCGTCGAGCGCGTCGTCGACCGCGAGGGCCTGGCCGACGATCCCCGTGTCATCGGCGAGCGCGCAGAGGACGAGCCGGAATTAACCGAGGAGCAGCGCCGCGACCGCGCCATCTCGACGGTCCGAGGTTCTACGAGCTACTCTCTGGAGCGCGACAGCCGCGTCGCCCTGATCAATGTGCAGGTCGACGATCCGGAACTGGCCGCCCAGATCGCCAATGGCGTCGCCAACTCCTATGTCGACTACATCCAGGAATTTCAATCCGGCGGCATGGAGCAGCTATCGGAGTGGTTCGATGACTACGTCTCCGCTCAGCGCCAGGAACTCGACGAAGCCCACCGCGAATTGCAGGAATACCAGCAAGACCACAACATCCTGTCGCTGTCCTACGAGGATCGGCGCCAGATGACCGGCGAAGCACTGGACTCCGTCAGCTCCCGGCTGCGCGACGTCCAGGCCGAGCTGTACTCCCAGGAGGCGCTTCTCAACCAGATCATCGAAATGGAGGAGTCCGAAGACGACCTGCGGGCCCTCGGCGATCTGGTCGACAATGAAACGCTGAGCACGTCGCTGGAACGCGAACGTCAGCTCCAACAAGATCGGGCCCGGCTCGGAAGTCGATACCTCGACGATCACCCCGAGGTCCAGGAAGTCGACCAACAACTGGAGGTCGTCCAGGAGTCCATCGATCAAGAGATCGATCGCATCCGCTCCAGCATCGAAAACCGGGCCTCCGTGACCCGGCGCAATGCGCAACAACTGGAGGCCGAACGACAGCGCCTGACCGAAGAAATTGCCGAGCTCAACGATATCGGTCTGCAGTACCATCAGCTTCGCGACAGCACCGAGACGATGCGCCAGCACTACGAGGCGGTCTTAGAGCGCACCACCGAGCTCGATCTCAACGCCCTGTACGAACACGAAATTATTCAGGTCCTGGAAGACGCCGAAGTGCCGGGCGCTCCGGTCAGCCCCCAGGTGCCTCTGAATCTGGCGATCGGGCTGTTGATCGGCGTCTTTTTCGGCGGCGCCGTCATGGTCTTTATCGACGCGCTGGACAATACGGTCAAAAGCCACGAACACATCGCTCAGTACACCGATCGTCCGGTGCTCGGAACCCTTCCGAAGGTCAAGACCTCGACACTCAAAGGCGTTCAGGTCTACGGCGAATCGGCCCTCGATACCCTGACGGCCACCGCCCGTCGAAGCTCGTTTTCGGAGGGCATCAAAACACTGCGGACCAACCTGATGTTTATGGCCCCCGACGACCCGCCGGAGGTCCTGCTGATGACCAGTCCCGGCCCCGGCGAGGGCAAGACGCTGACTTCGCTCAATATGGCCATCGCCCTGGCCCAGTCCGGCGAAAAGACGGTGGTCATCGACAGCGATATGCGCCGTCCGCGAATCCACAAGGCCATGGGCATCAGCAACGATGTCGGTCTCGCCCAGTTGATCACCGATGACGCCAATCTCGACGATGTCATCCAGTCTCCGCCCTTCGATGAGGCCCCGGATGTCATCCCCTGTGGACCGGTTCCGCCCAACCCCTCCGAGCTTTTGCACACCGATCGCTTCCGAGAGACCGTCGAGATGTTGCGCGAGCGCTACGATCGAGTCGTCTTCGACTCCCCGCCGCTGGCCGCCGTCTCCGATGCCCTGATCTTGAGTCACAGCGCCGATGCCGTACTGCTGATCTTGCGCTTCGGCCAGACCCGCCAGGAGCTGCTCGATCGCTCCGTCGAACAACTGGAGGCCATCGGCGCTCCGCTGGCCGGCACAGTGCTCAATGACGTCGACGACAGCAGTGGCTACGGCTACGCCTACTACTACCGCTATCGCTACGAAGAATCGGACGATGTCCGACATCACGAATCGGATTCCGACAGGCACTCCGTGTAGCTGACAGGGCCCTTCACCACCGACACAGCTGACAAGGCTTCTTCACCACCGACACAAGGTCGGGTGGGGTCGTTTTTTTACACAATATTTGAGGGATGCCGTTCGGCTAGCTCACAAGGCTCTCTCACCACCGACACGAGGTCGGGTGGGGTCGCTCTTTTGCTCGATGCCTGGGGAAATCCGTCCAGAACGCAGATGAGTCCCCGATATGCCTTGCGCTACCGGGGAATCAGCCTTGTCCGCTAACACCTCGTCGACGGAACCGAGGCCCCGGTATGCCTTGCGCTACCGGGGAATTAGCCTTGTCAGCTAGACGACGCAACGCCCTGAATGAAGGCCCCGGTATGCCTTGCGCTACCGGGGAATTAGCCTTGTCAGCTAGAAGAGCATTCGACGACGGCATCCTCGACCCGGCGGCGCTCGTCGTCCGTCAATTCCGGAAATACCGGCAACGAGACGACCTCCTCACAGATCTGCTCGGCCACCGGAAAATCACCGGCGCCCACCTGGCAGTCGTCGAGGGCGGGCTGGGTGTGCAGCGGCTCCGGATAGTAGATATTGGTGCCCACGCCACAGCCATCGAGTTCATCGACCAACCAATCGCGCTCCGACACCTTTAGCGTATACTGGTTGTAGACCGACTCGTTGGCGTCGGCGACCGTCGGCACCGCGACGTTCGGTAAGCTCTCGAAGGCCGCGTCGTAGGCCGCCGCGTGATGGCGTCGGCGCTTCGTCCACCGATCGAGATGCTCCAATTTGACGTTCAATATCGCGGCCTGCATCGCGTCGAGCCTGAAATTGCCGCCCACTTCCAGATGGTGGTATTTCGGCTGTGCTCCGTGGCGGCCGAGCCGTCGAATACGGGCCGCCAATTCGGAGTCGTCGCAAAAGACCATGCCCCCGTCGCCGGCGCCGCCCAGATTTTTGGTGGGATAGAAACTGACACAACCGGTGGTCCCCCAGCTTCCCGCCCGTCGATCTCGATGACCGGCATCGATGGCCTGCGCCATATCCTCGACGACCGCCAGGTCATGGGCGTCGGCGACATCGCGGATCGACGTCATATCGCAGGTCTGGCCGAAGAGATGGACGGGCAGTATCGCCCGAGTTCTCTCCGTGATCGCCGCCTCCAGCCGCGACGCATCGAGATTGAAGGTCGCCGGATCGATATCGACGAAGACCGGACGGGCGCCCAGCCGCAAGATCGCCTCCACCGGCGAAAAAAAGGTAAACGGCGTGGTCACCACCTCGTCGCCGGGGCCGATATCGAGGGCCATGAGACTTACGAGAAGGGCATCGCTTCCACTGGAGACGCCGATGGCGTGCTCTGTGCCCACCCGTTGGGCCAATCGCTCCTCGAGCCGCTCGACATAGGGCCCGCCGATGCAGTGTTGCGTCGCCAGGACGTCGCCGACGGCGTCATCGATGTCATCGCGAAGCTGTTGGTACTGACGCCTCAGATCAAAGAACGGAACGTCCATGACAATTCTCTTCAGAGGAAATGACGTAGTTTCTGCACCATCGAATCGGCCACCGGCGGCCTTCCGGCGAACTCCTAGTCGACGTCTGCACCGGAGATCAATCCCAACCGATCGTCCTGGAGTCGATAGCGGTCCCCACAGCTCACACACTCCGTCGTCGGCGACGGCGTCGGAAGTCGCTCGCCGCACCGGCAGCTCCAACCGATTCGCCGGGCCGGGTTTCCGACCACCAGTGCCAAGGCGGCGACGTCGTTAGTGACCACACTGCCGGCTCCGACGAAGGCATATCGCCCCACTTCGTGGCCGCAGACCACCGTCGCATTGGCGCCGATCGTCGCCCCGCGACCGACGACCGTGGCCTCAAATTCGGCGCTTCGGTCGACGTGGGCTCGCGGCGTACTCACATTGGTAAAGACCGCCGATGGCCCGCAGAATACGTCGTCTTCGAGGACCACGCCATCGTAGATCGAGACGTTATTCTGGATCTTGACGCCATCGCCGATGATCGCTGTAGGGGCCACGTATACATTCTGACCGACGGTACACCGGGCTCCGATCCGGGCGCCGGCGCGGATATGCGACCAGTGCCAGACGGTGGTGCCGTCGCCGATGTCGGCGCCGTCGGCGACAATCGCCGTATTGTGGATCGATATCGACATGGCCTGTCTCAGAACTCAGGAGACACAAGAGGGTACATCGACGATGGAGCCGCGGTTTAGCGCTCGGTAGGCGGCGTCGATGATCGCCAGCGAGCGAAGTCCCTGGCGGCCATCGACAATCCGGGCTTCATCACCGTGCAAATCGGCAATGACATTGCGGTAGACGCTCTCGTGACCGCGCGACAGCACGTCGGGCACTTTGGAGGCGAGCTCTTCGATGCGCTCGTCTGCAGCAGTGGTCTCCGCAAAATTCCAGGCCTCGATGCGATCACACATCGGTCCTCCCAGCCGAACCGTTCCGCGCTCTCCGACGACAGTCAAACTGGTGGCCACGTTCTTGGGATAGGCCAACATCGTGACGTGCAGCGAGCCCACAAATCCCTCGTGCCAGGCCAGCGATACGACGGCCGTGTCCTCGACTTCGATATTGCGCCCCAGAGCGCCGCCGATGGCGTGAACTTCGGCGACCGGGCCAAAAAGCCAGTCCAGCAAATCGACGTAGTGGCTGGCCTGATTCATCAAGGCCCCACCGTCGAATTCGCGAGTCCCGCGCCAATCCGCCGCATCGTAGTAGGCCTGCGGTCGCGTCCAGAAGATCTGAAGGCCAATGGTGTGAATTCGCCCAAAGCGCCCCTGCCGAACGGCGTCGCGAACGGCCAGAAATAACGGATGGTGGCGCAATTGCTTGACCACAAAGAGGCGGCGATTGAGGTCGTCGACGCGGCGCACCATATTCTGTGCGTCCTCCAACGACGTCCCCAGCGGCTTTTCGGTCAACACATGGGCGCCGGCCTCCGCAGCCGAGACCGCCTGGTCGGGATGAAGCCCCGTCGGCGTCGCCAACGTCACCAGATCGGCGCGCTGTTCGGCGAGCAGTCGATGAAGGCTCTCGAAGCCCGGACTCCCGAAAATTCCACTGACGCGGCGCCGCGCCTGCGAATTGGGGTCGGCGATGCCGACGACTTCGACGGCGTCATCGAGCGTGGTCAACGCGTCGATGTGCTTGTCCGCCACACTTCCACAGCCGACCAGAGCGACCTCGAGCGGTCTCGGCGCTGTACTCGGTTCTGTACTACGCAATCGTCCATCCTCGAGCGACAGGATTACATCTACTGAATGATATGAGGCCCGACCGACAGCAACTCCAATTTCCGGTTGCTTGTCACCGGGGCGAATATATCGGAGCCGGCGCCGCAGACAACCCATCTGGCGGATTCGATTGCCAGTGGGGAATAAATAGCGGGCTGCGGCGACTTGTGTTGGATGTCGGAGCTCCGACTCATCGACAACCTGTCGCAGCGAGACCAAACTTGCATGAACGCCGTCGCTTATCTACCGTATCATTGTTGTTCACGCTTGCTCTTCGCTGTCTCCATCAAGTTGTGAGGGTGCCGAACCGGCAGTCCACAGCACCTGGTGAGACCGAAGTGCCGGTCGCTCCTATCTGGACCTAATGCGTATCCACTGGCTTTCTCACATCCCGCGCCGGACCCCGCTTTGGGTGATCGGGGGCGCCGCCATGATTTCATGGATACTACTCGGTTCCGCAACGGCGGCCGCCAATCCCGGTCACGTCTGCGATACTGATCGGCAGGGGCCGACACCGGAGACCGACGCCAACGCGGTATCGAGCGCAACGAGCGAAGCGGCGACGACACCGGACACCGACAACAGCCCCTGTGAGTTCAGCCAGCACGACTCGCCGAGCTACAATATCTGCTTTGCCGCCAATCCCCGGCCGAGTTCGACGATGCCGAAATGGCTGGCCCGCTATCAGGGCCAGGAGACGGCGAATCTCGTCATCGATCGCCTCGATATCGACGGCAGCACCAATTCCCGGCGCTACTCGCGGCGGTCGCTTTCGTGGGCCGACGACGTCATCGTCGAAATGCAACGCCAGCGCTCACCGAATC
>CAYUPT010000169.1:0-7727 GCA_964446725.1 uncultured Bradymonadales bacterium
GTCGCGCCCCTCGACGTACTCCATGACCATAAAGAGCACACCCTCGTACTCTCCGTAATCGTGCAGCGTGACCACATTGGGATGGTTGAATCGACTGATGACCAGGGCCTCGCGTTCAAAGCGCTGGTGTTCCTCGCTTCCCACCGGCGTATCGGGAAGCAGTGTCTTGACCGCCACGTCGCGACCGATCCCCAACTGGGTCGCCCGGTAGACCACGCCGTAGGCGCCTCGGCCGAGTTCTTCGCCAATCTTGTAGCGGTCGGCGACGACCTCTCCCGGCTCAAATATGCTGTTTTCAGAGCTCATTTGCAGGTGTTTTCGAGTTTAACTCGTCACTTCACGGCCGTGTCGCCTCACCCTAGCCCCCACTGCATCGGTGAGCAAGTAAATGACGCGGCGTTCATTGCACAAGCTAGCTGATACCACCGACACCTCCTAGAAGTCCGCTCTCCGGTCGGGGAGCTGCCGAAGCGCAGCGGAGGCTGAGGGAGGTACCGGTAGCTCCCGTACCGCCAACACCGCCCACCATTAGACCGAACCCACCGAAACTTGTGAGCTCTTCGACTGTGTGGTAACGCCGGTTGAACAATGAATCAACGGGCTCGCCACCACATCGACGAGGCCCGGTGTCCTCGCCTGCGACGTCGGTTTTGCACCGACATCGAAATGAGGAGACGCCCTCCTGTGTTGTCACGACCGACGGGGCGTCGATGCATCTGTAACATGATGCCCGAACTCCACCGCTTCGACTCGTCGACGGCGCGCCACTGTTATCGACCAATTCGCAACACTTGCTTCTCATCAATTCTGGAGCACCCATGGGTTTTCTCGATTTTCTCTTCGACAAGGAAGCCGCCGAAGAGCGCCGAATCAAAAAGCTCAAAAAGAAATTGACCAATATGTATGTGCAGGATGCCGAGCGGCAGTACGCCGTCGAGGAACTGCGCGAAATCGGCACTCCGGAAGCGATTCAGGCCCTTCTGGCCCGCTTTGAAGAGACGTCCCACAACCACACCACCGACCCCGACGAAAAGCAATTCGTCTACACCGTACTCGTCGATCTGGGGCGACGCGGTGAAGTCGACGTGGTCCAGATCATCACCGACTATCTCAAAGAGGCCGACGAAAATATCAACTGGCCGCTCAAGGTCTTAACGGACCTGGTCTCCTACGACGAGATGGTCGACGTTCTGGCGGAATTGCTGTCGGCCCTCGATATCGGATATCGGCGAAATCCCGAAAAAAAGCAGGAGTTGATGCTTCGAGCCGCCGAATTCGAAGATCCGCGGCTGGCCGAAGAAGTAATCCGGTTTTTGGAAGACGACAACGAGACGATTCGCTTTCTGGCCGTCGACGCCGCCATGGCTCAAAATGAAGACGACATCGTCGAAGAGGCGATGCGCGAGCGGCTTCGCACCGAGGAGTCTCTGAGAACAGTCCAGAAGATCACCGATATTTTTGTCGACAACCCGGCGTGGACGATCCCGGAAGACGATCAGGAAGAGGTGGAACAAAATCTTCCCGACGGATTTGGCGTCCACAAAAAGGGCCACATCTACCGCAAGCGCAAGTAACCGCCGTCGCATCGCCCTGTGGCCACCGGGCTCGAGAGCACTTTTATGGTTCGACTTCTCATCATCGGACGCCCCGCCGACGACTGGTCGGCCCGGCTCGACGCCCACACCGACGATGACCTGCAGATCGACACCGAGAGACTGCCGGCGGCCGGCGTCCGCGCCTTTGAGTCGACCCCCGCCGATCTGATCGTCGTCGCCGCCGATCGACCCCGGTCGCGCATCGCGACGCTCGTCGACGCCATCCGCCAGCGCCCGCTGGGCCAACTCGTCCCCCTGGTGGTGATATCGCCGGTGCCCGACGACGTCGACACGAGACAGCAGATCGAGCAACTGCAACTCGTCGACTGGCACACCCCGGATATCTCTCCCGAGGTCCTCCTCGGTCAGATCGGCGACGAGCTCGACGTCGACCTGACGTCCACGGCCGACCGAGAGTCTCCGAAACCGCGCCGGGATTCACGAGGCGACCGGACGGAACAACCACCCGGCGGCGCGGAGGCGACGGCCGGCCGCGACGTCGACGGTGTGGCCTCTGCGGAGTCGACCAGCGACGATGGTCGCGCATCGTATTTCGACGGAAATATCGTGTTGGAGCGCGTCGATCGCGAACCCGACGAGCCGGAGTCGGTGCGGCGAAACTCGCTTTTTCGCGGCACCCACAGCGGCGTCGACGACTCGGATACGGCGATCACAGAACGGGAACTCAAACAGCGACTCAAGGCCGTGCGACACGACGACTACTACGCGATTCTCGATGTGCGCCGCGGCGCCGAATCGCAGACCGTTCGCCAGGCCTTCAGTCGCCTCTACGAGCGCTTCGATCCCGACTCGATGCCCTTTGAGTTGGTGCGCGAACACCAGGATGCCATCGACGAGATCCGCGATGCCCTGGAGGATGCCTTCGCCGTATTAGGTGATCCCGAATTGCGGCGAGCCTATCTCGAGCATACCGTCAAGTAATGCTGCTGTGGGCCCGTCGCCCCGTCGTCGATGACGGCGCCCCGGACTCGACGCGTCCAAATAAACACCACTTGCGAAACGTTGCACCCACCGACTACACCGACCTTCGTAATCACTCTCTTTTGTTGAGGCGAAACCACCATGGCGATCCGAGACATCGTATTGTACCCCGACGACGTCCTCGAGACGGAATGCGACCCCGTCGACGAAGTCGATGATTCCATCCGTGAACTCGTCGATGACATGGTGGAGACCATGTACGACGCCCGCGGCGTCGGCCTTGCCGCTCCCCAGATCGGCATCACCAAACGCATCACTGTCATCGATCCCACGGCCGGCGAAGAAGACGGGAATCTCCATGTCTTTATCAACCCCGAGATTGTGGAGGCCGAAGGCCACTTGAGCTGGGAAGAGGGCTGTCTTTCGATCCCGGGCGTCTACGAAGATGTAGACCGGGCGGCCAATATCAAGGTCCGCGCCCTCGATCGCAGTGGGGAACCCTTCGAGCTGGAGGCCAGCGAACTTCTCGCAGTCTGTATCCAGCACGAAATCGACCACCTCGACGGCGTGCTATTTCTCGACCATCTCAGTCGTCTCAAGCGCCGCATCGTGGTCAAAAAATACAAAAAACATCTCAAAAAAATGCAGCGCGCCCAACAAGAAGAAGCCTCCGAGTAGGCATTGTAACGACGGCGCCCACGCTCACTGAATCTGAATATGCAGGCCACCATGACCGACGGACCCCAACGCACGCCGCTTCGCATCGTCTATATGGGAACCCCCGAATTTTCGGTTCCCGCTCTCAATGCACTGGTCGCCGGCCCCGACGACGTCGTCGGCGTCATCACGCCACCGGACCGCCCCAGTGGCCGCGGCAAAAAGACGACCCCGCCGGACGTCAAAGTCGCCGCCGAAGAAGCGGTCCTTCCGGTCTTCCAGCCCGACGACATCAACAGCGACATCGCCATCGACAAGCTCGAAGAATGGGCACCGGATGTCATCGTCGTCGCCGCCTACGGTCAGATCCTCAAAAGCGACGTCCTCGAATTGCCCGACTACGGATGCCTGAACATCCACGCCTCGCTGCTTCCGCGCTACCGCGGCGCGGCGCCGATCAACTGGGCGATTGTCCGCGGAGAAGACGAGACGGGCATTACGATCATGCAGATGGACGAAGGCCTCGACACCGGTCCGATGCTGCTCAAGAAAAAGACGCCCATCGGCGCGCTGGAGACCGCCGGCGAACTCCACGACCGACTGGCGACGATGGGCGCCGAATTGATCGTCGATGTCATGCGTCTTATTCGGCTCGACAGCCTCAACCCCGTCGAACAAGACGACGATCAATCATCGTATGCCCCCATGCTTTCGCGCGACGACGGACGCATCGACTGGACGGAGTCCGCCGGCGCCATCGCCCGTAAAATCCGCGGCTTCAATCCCTGGCCGGGCACCTTTTCGTTTTACGAGCGCGACGAAGACAACAATGAGCGCATCAAATTTCATCTGGCACGCCGGCTTCCGGACGACCAACACGACGTCTCCGACCACATGCCGGCGGGCACCGTCGTCCGCGCCAACCGCAGCGACGGCGAGCTATGGATCGCCACCGGCGACGGCGTCATCGACTGCCTGAAATTGCAGGCCTCCGGAAAGCGCGCCATGGAGACCGGCGATTTTCTCAACGGACACAACGTCATCGAAGGCGACCAATTCGTCGCCGAACAATAACCACACCTCCCCATCTCTGATATTTTTTCCACACCAGGTTGTACCAATGCCCACCGCCCGCTCGACGGCCCACGACGTTCTCGATCGCGTCTTCTTTGACGACGCCTACAGCCACATCGCGCTTTCGAATGCGCTCGACAACTCCGAGCTTTCAGACCGCGATCAGGGGCTTATCACCGAGCTGGTCTACGGCGTTCTGGCCCGCAAGCGCACACTGGATGCCGTGCTCTCCAATTTCGTCAACCGCTCGCTCGATGGCCTGGACAATCCGGTCTTAATTTCGCTGCGCATGGCGGCCTACCAGCTGATATTTCTGGACCGCATCCCCGACCACGCCATCGTCGACGAAGCCGTGGAATTATCCAAAACTCACTGCGGACACGGCGCCGGGGGATTCACCAACGGAGTGCTGCGCTCCATGCTGCGCGACGACGGTCCATTCGAGCCCTGGAGCGAACTCGATCCCGACAGCGATCCGGCGCGCCATCTGGGGCTTCGCCACTCGCTTCCGGACTGGCTGGCCCAGGTGCTGATCGATGACCACGGATTCGACGACGCCATGCGCCTGGCCGCCAGTTTCAATGAGCGACCGCCGCTGTATTTTCGAATCCTCGATGAGGAGCCGGCGTCGTTTCCCCGCGAACTCAACTCCACCGGCGACGTACCGGGAGCCTTTCGCGCCGACAATATGAGCCGCGATCTCAAACAGGCCGTCGATTCCGGAGAACTGGTCGTCCAGGACTTGGGCAGCCAATTGGTCGGCCACTTCTGTACGCCCCATCAGGCGGAGCGCGTCCTCGACGCCTGCGCCGGACTGGGCGGAAAGACCCTGTTGTTGGCCGACCTCGCCGAGCCGGATACCGAATTCGTCGCCGTCGACCCGAAGCGCTCCAAACTCAAAAAGCTCGTCGAGACCGCCAACCGGACTCGCTGGGCCGACGCCATCGAGGTGTTTCACGGCGACCTCGCCGACTTGCCCGACCATCACGGCAGCTTCGACCTCGTACTCGTCGACGCCCCCTGCTCGGGACTCGGCGTCATCCGCCGCCATCCCGAGACCCGATGGCGCCGCACCCGCCAGGACGTCGAAAACCGGGTTCGCCTCCAAACGCAACTCCTCGACCAGGCGGCGAGTCGCGTCGCCGACGGCGGCCTGCTCGTCTACAGTGTCTGCAGCTTTACCGCCGACGAAGGCCCCCTTCGAGCCGAGACCTTTCTCGACGACCACGCCGAATTCGAACGCGAACTGCCCTCGGCAGATTCCTTTGTCGACTGGCCGAAATTTACGGACGACCGCGGCGACCTGCGCCTCAATCCGGCCGACCACGACGCCGATGCCTTCTACGCTGCCCGGCTTCGCAAAAGCCACTAATGCGTGCCGTTCGCGGCAGGTCGCTCCACGGGCTGAGTAAAACACTGCTCTTCCTTTGTCAGTCTGGATCGGTGTTTGCACCCTGTAACCCGGAAGCCCATCGTCCCCCATCGCGACTGCCGCTCGACTCCCTTCATGACGACTCGCCTGTTACAACCTGCCGGGGTCTTGGCCGCCCTGGTGATGTTGCTGCTCGTGGCGGCACCACACACAACTCAGGCCGCCGATTACGAAGAACACCTCGGCGACTGGGAACAACTCGAGCACCAGCGCGCCGAACTCGTCGACGAACTTCGGGGACTCGAAGAACAGCATCAAAATTCTGTGGAGACCATCGAAAGTCTGAAAGACGACGGCGATACCAGCGACGCCGAACTCCGCGACGAATTGCGTACCAACCACCGCACTGCCGAAGCCCTGGAGCAACTTCAGCGCCGGCTCCGCGATGTGGACGCCGACCAGGCCGAATTGCGCGCACAAATCCTTGCCGACATCGACGAACAGCGACGCCGCCTCGAGGAGCAATTGCGCGACAGCGACGCCGATGAACGCGCTGAACTCGTCGACGACCTCAACGAACTCCAGCAGGTCCGTCGCCAGTTCAGCGCCCCACTGCCAGAAGCGGACCGGCGCCGCGTCGACGAAGCATTGGCCGATGCCCAGAACATCTCCGACGATCACCCCCGGGCGATGCTCGCCGCCGCGGACGAATTGGAAGATACCCACGACCACCTTGTAAGCCGCCTGGACCGCGTCGAACAGCGCATCGACGAACTCCAGCAACTCCAGACCTTGCACCGCAACTACCGACAATTCGGCACTGTCGATCGCTTCTTTGATGAAGGTCAGCGAAGTCGCACCATCGTCGATCGCGAACAGGCCACAGAAACAGACGACGACTCCGACGGCGATTCATCCGACGAGTACGGGGAGCTCAATCCCCACGTCGAAGAGCAGGCCCGCGAACTTCCGGACTCGTTTGGCGACACCGAAGAACGAGAGGAGAGCGCCTCCGGCGACGACTCCAACGATTTCCACTCCGATCAGGACAACGACACCGAACAGCTCGATGGCAATGACCCCGAACCCGGCGCCGGCGGAGCTCCTCCATCCCAAGAGGACCACGGCGACGATGTAGCGGCCGGCGACACCGATAACGGTTCCACCGACGATCCCTTCGACGATGCGTCCTCCGAAACCGTGGTCATCGAATCGGAGACCGACCCGGAGTACGGCGATGAAGCGGCGTATATGAGTGATTCGGCCATCGAGCACAATCTTCGGCAACTCCAGCGCGAACGCGAAAGCCTTCGACAACAGGCTCGTCAGCTGCGTCGCATCGCCGACGAGTTGCGCGAAGATGCAGAAGAGTCGTATTGATGTCCGCTTCCTCATCTCACCGATGCGACATTGGAGCCGATGCCGCCATCACGGCAAATTCAGTTCGAATACATGCCCCCTCCCCAGAGCACGACTCGCTTTGCGAGTCTTGGGATCGACTGGCACTCATACGAGTATAATGGAGCAACACTGGTCCGAAACACCACAACGCTCCTCCCCGAAGCCGCCTCGCCATCGGCGAGTGGGCGCCTCGATCGGGGAGGTGGGCGTCGGCGCTTTCCAGCCGACGCTCGGAGGGGCGTCACCAACAACCTCATACCGCCAAAACCAAGCGCCTACGCCGCACCGCGGCGAAGACTGTACTCATCTCCCCTGTCGTACAGACCGCATTCGTGATGAGCTGCGTTCACATCTTGCCGAATCTCGTTCTTCAGGATACCTATGACCTTTCGATCTCTCTGAACTCAGCGTCCACCGGGGTTGTCGACCCGGTGTCTCGTGCCTATATTGCGCCCGTTGAAACTCCGAATACGGCGACGTTCTGCCCCCCTGATGTCCACCGAGGAAGTGCCTATGCCAGACAACAAGCGTAACGAAGAAGAAGAAGAGTTTTTCAAGCGCGAGGATGCCGAAAAAAAGGCCAAAATCCGGCGTGAACGCCAACTCAGCGCGCTGCGACAGCAGGAGCGCAGCGACATCGCCGACACCCTCAATACCTCCGAGGACATCGCCGACGAGGCCATGGA
>CAYUPT010000170.1:0-7726 GCA_964446725.1 uncultured Bradymonadales bacterium
GCTGGTGGCGAGTCGTGCTTCGAGGAGGGCTCGATGGCAGATACAACGGCGGGTTGATTGGAGTCGGTGTTCTCCGGTTAGGATGGGAGGCGCGCCAGGGCAGCGGGCGAAATGGGTTTTATCAATGGCCGATTCCCTGTAGACGTTGGTATGTGTGTTGTTGATGGACTGAATTTTTCCGGGAGTGTTCCATGAATTCGTGGTTGCGAAAAAAATTGATCATCCTGGCGATGATAACGGCCCTGCTGGGCGTCAGTTCGATGGCCGTTGCCCAAGAAGATGAGTCGTGGGACGACGTCGGAGACGACGCTGAAGTCGCCGACGAACCCGACGAAACCGACGAGGACGACGAAGCCGAAGAGGCCGACGGCGACTCGGACGAAGCCGAAGAAGAAGACGACGAGGCCGACGAAGACGACGAGCCGTTTTCGCCGACAGTAGCCCTCGGGTTGGAGACCGGTTTTTTCTTCAGTGATATGGCGCGTTTCAACGACTACGTGCTGGAACCGAACGACCAGGACACGCTGGATGTGCTGGGCGCCCAGCATCTGGATCTGGTCGCGGAGTCGGAAGTACTCGAACACCTGCGGGTTTCGATTCTGGGTGGAATGACCTTTGGCTGGCAGGGCGAGCCGTCGCTATTTGGATGGTATATCGGCCTGGAGCCGGCCTACACCGTCGGCGACGATGAGTGGTCGATGGCGCTCGGTGCGTCGGCCGGAATCGGTGGATTGCGCATCAGTGCCGATGACGAGCAGGCGCGGATGTCGCTGGTGATGTTGCGGCCGTTTTTGGAGGTCCGGCGTCAATTCAGCGAGAACCTGGCGGGCTATCTTCGCGGAGGGTTCAATCAGTGGTATCCCGGAAATGCGCGCTCCGATACCTGGGAGCTGGAGGCTCCGACGGGAGCGCAGGAACTGGGAGTCCAGCATCTGTCGACGGGCGGCCCATTTATTGCGACCGGGTTTCGCTTCGGTGCGCTCGACGGACTGAGCGATCCCGAAGAAGATGGTCAGTTGGAGGCGACGGATACGACGGGCGAATAGTTTTGGGCGGTCGATGACACCGCGGTGAGACGTTGAACTGAAACATCGGGGCGGCAATTTCGGGCCTTCCAGATGGAGGTGCCGGAGTTGTCGCCTTCGGTATGTCGGCTCCGGGTCGACGCAGGAGTTGCCATGAACACACGGATATCGAGTTTGGCGATCTTCATCGCGCTGTGGTCGGCGATCGGATGTGCAGCACCGGATGTCGTCGACGACAGCCAGCAGCATCAGCCGCAGCTATTGGAACCGGGAATCTGGGAGGTGGATACCGGCGAGCGTTGGAGCATCGACGAGTGGATCGACGAGGTCGCCGATGCGACCTTTATTGTCGTCGGGGAGTCGCATGGCACGCCGTTTGACCACCAGGTGCAATACGAGATCTACGAGGGGCTTGTGGAGGTCGACCCGGAGCCGGTAGCACTGGGGTTGGAGATGATGGAGTACCGCTTCCAGGACGCCGTCGACGCCTATGTGGCCGGTGACATTGACGAGGTGCAGATGCTTCGCGATGTGAAGTGGGACGAGCGATGGGGAGTCGACGAGGAGTTGTACGCACCGATGTGGCGTCTGGCCCGAGAAGAACGTCAGCCCGTCGTGGCACTCAACGCACGTCGAGAATTGGTCAGCGAGGTCGGCGAGGTCGGAATTGAGGGGCTCGACGCCGGGCAGCGCGGAGAACTCCCGGAGATCGATACCGATGACCAGGCCTACAGAGAGCATCTTCGGTCGATCTTTGCGGCCCATGGAGCGGGGGATGACGACGAGGCACTCGACCGTTTTTTCGAGGCCCAGCTGGTGTGGGATGAGACGATGGCACAGCAGGCCTTCGAGTTTGTTGACGAGCGCGACGATGTCTCGCAGATGGTGATTCTGACCGGTCGGGGACACATGGAGGGCGGATTCGGGATCCCGCCGAGGCTGGTCAGGCGGGGGGCATCGGAGGCGTCGGTGGTCACCATAGTGCCCGTGGTCACTGAGGGGCCGCGAGCGGAGATGATGGAGGAGTACCGAAACCTCGAGAAACTACGCGACGACGACGTCGCCGACTTCGTCTGGCTCGAGTAGAGTAGTCGTCAAACGTCAAACATCAGTCGTCGAGAAGGGACTGGACGGTGTCGACGAGGCGCTCGGGACCGAAAGGCTTTTCCAAAAACGGATCCGATTCGGCGACGCCGCATTCTCGGCAGACGTGCTCCTGGTCGTAGCCCGAGATGTATAGAACGGCGGTGTCGGGATGGATGCGCCGGATGCGCTCGAAGAGCTGGGGTCCGCTGAGGCCGGGCATGGTGACGTCGGTGACGACGAGCGCCAATTCGTCGCCGCAGGCCTGCGATAGTTGAAGTGCCTCGGTGGGACTCTGGGCATTGAGGACTTCCAGATCTTCGTCGGCCAGTACCAGACTGGCGAACTCGCGCAGATCGGCCTGGTCTTCGACGACTAAAACGACGGGAGCCTTTGATTGTTCGTCGAGGTCGCAGTCCGATTCATCGACGCGGGGCAGGTAGACACAGAAGGTGGTGCCGCCGTCGGCTTCGGTGACGATGTCGATGGCGCCGCCGTGTCGGTTGACGATTCCGTAGGTCGTCGACAGGCCACAGCCGACGTTGTTATCGGTGGATTTTGTCGTAAAGAAGGGCTCGAAAATATGGGGGATGACTTCCGGCGGGATGCCCTGGCCGTCATCTTCGACTTCGATGACGACGTGAGGACCTCCGGCCAAATCGAGTTGAGCGGCTGCATCGTCAGTGAGCGTGATATTTTGCGTGCGGATGACGATATTGCCGCCGCGCTCGATGGCGTCTCGGGCGTTGATCACAAGATCGAGGAGAACCTGTTGGAATTGGCCGGTGTCGAAGTCGATGGCGCCCAGGCCGTCGTGGAGTCGAAGCTGGAGTTCGATGTCGTCGCCGGTAAGGCGATCGAACATCAATGCCATGTCGTCGATGATCTCGTTGACATTCAGGGGGCCGGCCCGGGAACCGTCGGAGCGGCTAAATGCCAGAAGTTGCTCGATGAGTTCACCGGCGTGGTGGCCGGCCTTGTTGATTTCGCGGACGTGGCGCGCAAGCGGATGGTCGTCGTCGAGTTGGTTGATCGCCAATTTGGAGTAGCCGATGATCAGCGTCAGCAAGTTGTTGAAATCGTGGGCGATGCCGTTGGCCAGACGGCCGATGGTCTCCAGGCGATGCGATTGCTGAAGCTGGGCTTCGAGGCGGTCGTTGTGACGGTGCGTTCGCTGCTGTTCGGTGATGTCGAATAGGGCCGAGCGACACTGCAGGTCCCCGGTGTTGCGGTCGTCGACGGCGATGCTCAACATCTTGAGGTGGACCGTATCGCCGGTGGGAAGTCGTACCGTCAGTTTGCAGTGATGAACGCCGCTGCTGTTGAAGACGGTGCGGAGATGGTCTTGTAGATCGGTGCGGGAGTCGGGATGGATGCAGTCGAGAAGTGACTTGTTGCGCAGGCTGTCGCGGTTGTCACCGAGCAATTCGGCGGCCCGGTAATTCGGTTCGCCAATGACGCCGTCGCTGTCGAGCGTCAGATAGCCGACGGGGGCCTGAAAATAGAGATCGCGGTAGCGTTCCCGGGATTGTTCGAGATCTCGACGGTAGCGGTCGAGCTGTTCGTCCTGGAGCTCGAGTTCGATGTGCTGGAGGCGGAGCTCGCGGATCATCTCCTCTCGCGTCATATCGGGATCGGCAGAGAGGTGTTCGGGCTCTGCGGCATCGAGATCGGCAAGGCGAGACTCGGCCTCTTCGCGGAGATCGTCGGACCTGAGGTCGCTTAACTTGTCGCTGGGCTCCATAAATCTTGCCGGGGCTGTAGTTCACGCGTCCAACGAATTGATCGATCAAGTAGATCACGCTACTCGGGCACCACCTCGATACTGCATGTCAAAATGGGATTACGAACAAAATAATGGATTGTGATCGGGTTGACAATAGGATTATCACACCCCGTCGATATGCCGGCGGTAAGCCCCCGTCGGATCGGAGCCAGAGGGGGCTCGATAAAGAGGGAGGGGTCGCGTTATCGAACGGCGTGCAGTGGGGCCCATCCCTGGCGTTCGGCGTGGGCCATGGCGGCGATAATCGATGCTTCATCCCAGGCGCCGCCGACAAATTGAAGACCAAATGGCAGACCATCGTGTCGACCGACGGGAACCGTACCGGCGGGAAGGCCGGTGATATTGGCCAGAAATGTAAATCGGGTCATATCGCGCAGGGCGCCGTCGTCGGTGATGTCGACGCCGTCGAGGTCGACGGAGTATCTGGGCGCTGTGGTGCGGGTGGTCGGCAGGGCGAGAAGGTCGACGTCATCGAGGGTATCGCGCAGGATGTGGCGCAGTGCGGCGCGGGTTCTGCGGGCGGCAATAACGGGGGCGTGATCGACAGTGCGCAGCATGGCCAGTGTCATGCGCAGTGATTCACCGAATGTTGCGGCGCGGTCGGCGTAGAGGTCCTGGAGGTTGGCCAGTGTCTCCATACCAATGGTCAGAACGCCGATGGCCGGAGCGTGGTCGAGCAGTGGGATGTCGACGTCGACAAGTTCGGCGCCGTCGTCTTCGAGCCGGCGCAGCGCGTCGAGCGATGGCTGCTGGAGCGGCTCGTCGAGGGCGTCCCACTGGGCGGTGGGGATGGCGATTCGACATCCGTCGACACCGCGGCCCATCGCCCGGCGCCAGCGCTCGCCGAGGTTGCGTTGGTCCGGGCCCCAGCGCCGGGCCGGATCGTCGGGGTCGTCGACGGTGGCGGTGGCCGCCATAAATTCGACGACGTCGGCGGTGGAGGCGCCGATCGGGCCGGAGACCGAAACCGAGTTGGCGGCAAAGGAATCGCCGCTTCGACCGATGCGGACAAAGGTCGGCTTTAATCCGAAGAGGCCGTTGAGGGCGGCGGGGATTCGAATCGATCCGCCGCCATCGGAGCCGACGGCCACCGGGGCGAGTCCGGCGGCGACGCAGGCCGCACTGCCCGTCGACGAACCACCGGCGGCGTGGTTGCAGTCGTAGGCGTTGCGCGGCATCGAGACATGGGGCGAGTAGCCGCAGGGGTCCATGCCCCACTCGGTGGTATGGGTCTTGGCGTACAAAAGGGCGCCGGCGCCCCGCAGGGCATCGATGAGGTGGGCGTCACCGTCGGGTTCGTCGACGGGATGGCAGCCGCCGGCGAAGGTCTGGAGGTCCTGCATCGCAAAGTGGTCTTTGACGGGCACCGGGATGCCGTCGAGCGCGCTTCGGGCCTCATCGGCGCCGTAGCGCTGTGTGCTCTGTCGGGCCGCCCGGGTTGCGCGATCGCGGTCGAGACAGCGAAAGGGGCTGAATGTGGCGGGCCCAAATTCGGCGTCGTCGATGCGTTCAAAGATGTCGTCCAGGACCTCGCTGGGCGTCGTCTCACCGCCTTGAAAGGCCGATTGTAGTCCGGCGACGGTCATGCGATCCGACGGGGGACTGGGCGGTGCCAGATCGGCGCCGGGCCATCCGCGCCGGCTTTGCTGTTCCAGGGGACCGGCGTGGATATACAGCGGTCGCCGGCAGCTGGCGGGCAGTGCCAGGAGCTCGTCGATGCCGTAGTCGTGAAAGACCTTCTGGCGGACCAGTCGGCCGCCGGCGGCACTTTCGGCGAGGCGGCGGGCGGCTCGTAATGCGAGACCTTGCAGGCGCATGATCGTTCTCGTTGTCGGAGGTCAATTGGAGGCAGCAGGGCACAGCGCGCAGCTTCAGTCGCCTCGACCCAGGCTCTCCAGGAGTTGTTCGACTGCTTCGTGGTGGTCGTCGGTGCGCTGGATCAGTCCCTGGAGTGCGGCGGTCAGCTGTAGGGCGGTCTCCATATCCTGATCGACGCTGCGGTACAGGGCGGCCTTGGCGGTCTGAACGGCTTTCGATGGAAGCGAGGCGATCTGGTTGGCCGTCGTCCGGGCGCGGTCCATGACCTCGTCATCCGGGACCTGATGGTGGATAAGATCGATGTCGGCGGCCTCGTCGGCGTCGATGACCTTGGCGGTCAGCATCAATTCCAGGGCGCGGGCAAAGCCGACGACGCGGGTAAGGAAGTAGGCGCCGCCGTCGCCGGGAATCAATCCCACGCGGGCGAAGGTCGAACCGAATTTGGCGTCCTGACTTGCAATCCGCAGATCACACATCAGCGCCAGGCCCAGGCCGGCGCCGATGGCGGGGCCGTTAATGGCGGCGATCGTCGGCTTCTCAAAGCTCTCAAAGCGCCGGGGGATGGTCTGGATGCCCTTGATGTACTGGTCGCGCAGCTCGACGGGATCGCCGTCGAACATCCCGCTCTGGTCGCGCATTGCCTTGAGATCGCCGCCGGCACAAAAGGCGGAACCAGAGCCGGTGACGATGACGACGTCAACATCGGTGTCGGCTTCGGCGCGGTCGATGGCGTCGACGAGCTGTTCGACCATCGACTCCGAGTAGGCGTTTCGGGCATCCGGTCGGTTTAACGTGATCGTGGCGACGGCGTCGTCGGTATCGTAGAGAACGTCGGGCATGTCGGTTGTCCCCGGTCAAAGTACGGTTGTCAGCGCTCAGGCGTCGGTGTTGGCGGTCAGTTCGAGAAGCTCGCCGTCGTAGCGATCGACCATGGTGGACCAGCGCAGATGCGCCAGGTCCGGCCCCTCGATGGCCCGTGTTTGTTGTGGATCGGCGAGCAATTCGGCCAGGTGTTCGGCCAGTGATGCGGCGTCGGCCTCGGGGTCCTGTCGGTGCGACGGATACAGATGGGCGTCGTCGAAAAAATTGGGGTAGGCGACGCGCTCCGGAAGCACGGGGAGGCAACCGCAGACGGCGGCTTCCTGGACGGCCAGGCCCTGGAAGTCGTGAATTGCGGTGGAGACGACGATGTCGCTATCCGATAGCCATCGGAGGTATTCGTCGCGATCGTCGACCCAGCCCCACTGGTCGATGCGATCGTCGAGCCGTCGGCGGGCCTCGTCGAAGATCGGCGGCGCTTCGCGAAATTGCTGGCCCAGTACGACGAGCCGAAAATCGAAATCCGACTGCAGCGAAAAGAGTGCTTTAAAGAAGCGCTGCGGGGCTTTGTCGTACTCCCAGCGGTGATTCCAGACGATGCGCAGCGGTTCGCCGTCATGGGCCGACGAGTCGTTATCGAAGGCGGAAAATAACTCGTCTTCCAGGGGCACCGGAAGGACGGCGCTGTTGTGTCGGACCTCGTCGATGACGCCGTCGGGCACCTGATCGGGCATCAGATCGAGGAAGGAGTCGGCCTTGCTCAGAAAGGAACTTCGGTTGTAGCCGGAGTTAAACAGGACGCGATCGGCGGCCAGTGCAGTATACAGATTGGTGACCAGCAGATTGGAGTTGATGCGGTCGTCGCGAGTGGGATAGGCGAATTGGTTTTCGTGAAAATAGACGAGCGTCGGGATCTGGGCGAGATGGGGCACCATACCCCGGAGTCCGGCGAGATCGACCATGGAGGTGGCGATAATGACGTCGGGGTCGGCCTGTTGGATATCCCCGTCGAAGGCCCAGGTCAGGCTGTTGCCCCGGCTGCGCCAGGGAAAGTGGCGGGGAGGCTGGGTCAGCACCTGGAAGTCGTGGTGCGAAAGGCGCTCGACCAGGCCTTCGACCCAGCGGCGATGACTGGGCGCGTGGTAGGCGGATAGGACGAGGATCTTCATGGCGCGTCGTCTCGTTGGTCGTCGGG
>CAYUPT010000171.1:0-2401 GCA_964446725.1 uncultured Bradymonadales bacterium
TGCAAGCTCGATCCGGGTGATATCGTCGGCAATTTCGTGGACTCGATAGTCTTCGACAGTGTCGCTCAACAGAATCTCCCGCCACCGCCGACAGCCGCCCCGGACACCTCATTCGGTGCCGGGCGTCGCCGCGCGGTGCGTTCGGTGTGGAATATTGACAGGTTCAGCTCTTCGAGGCGCAACAGGGCCCCGGCGTCGCCGCTCAACGGCCGTGCTTTGTCGGCGCCGTAGATCGGGGCTAACCCCGAAACGAAAAGCGGAGCTCGTAGTCGCATAGATAGAAGACGTCGCCCTCTTCGATCTTTTTGGACTCGATGCGATTGCCCCGATACTCGACGCCGTTGGTCGAATCCAGATCTTTGATGTAGTGCGAACCGTTGCGATAGATGATCGCGCAGTGTTTGCGCGAGATATTGCCATCGCGAATCGTCAGATCGGTCTGGTTGCTTCCGCGACCGATGACGTATTTATCCTGGTCGATAACGTAGCGATTATTGTTAAACGACAGGTAGATCGGTGCCGCACCGCCGCCGGTCTGGGCGCCGACACCGGCGTTGCGGTTGTATCCGCCGCCGGGAGGCTGAGGTGGACCGGATTGATTTTGCTGCCACTGGTCGTTGCGCCCGGACCCCGAATTGCTCGGCGCTTTCCCCGGCGCGGGCTCCGATGGGCCGGCACCGGGCCGCGGTGGAGGAGGCGGTGGTCCGCCCGGATTGTCGCCACCCTGAGCAGGGGGCACCGGGCCGCGCCCGGACTGAGATGGTGCCTCGGAGCGGTTATTCTGACCGACAGACGGCACCTGCTGGAAGGTCCTGTGGTTGTCGCCGCCCTGGCCGGCTGTCGATCCCTGCCTGCCGGAGCGATCGCCGCCGCTCTGGGCGCCGGCGGGTGCCGCCACCTGCGATTGGCTCTGCGACGGTCCCCGGGCATTGGGGCCTGGCGAGCGATTGGCGCCCGATGGCTGACGGCCCCCGGAGCCGCCCATCGACTGCTGGGCGTCGGGCTGGGGCGCCCCGTCGCGGTCGCGGGCGTACAGGCGCATCGATTCGTTGATGAGATAATCCATCGAGCAACCCAGCTCCTGGGCCATCTGCTCGAAGTGCTCCCACAGATAGTCCCGACAATAAAAGCTGCGCAGCGTCTTACGATTTTGATCGGTCATAGAGATGGCCCGTAGACAAAAACGCGATTCCCGATGCGAATCTCTCACCGTTGTGTTCGCAGTGAGGACTTCGCGAAACAGCGGGTCAAACCCCGCAAATATCAGGCGAGCGCCCGATGACAGCCATTGTCATCGAACCCAATTCGGTCGACACTTCGCCACAACAGTAGGCGACCTTAGCACAGTAAAATTCGACGTGTCCAGAAATGCATCGCCCCGATAGCCTTTGGTCGTCGATTGAATCGATTCATTCGACGGTGATCGCCAACACCAGGGTGCTTTCGTCGTAGACGAGACCGGCCTGAAAAAAGGTGCTGCCCGGCGTGGCCCGCAGGGTGGTACTGAAGCGATCTTCGAGTTGGAGGCCCAGGCGCACGAAATCGTCGGCGCGGCCGTTGTAGCTGAGCACCAGTACATCGCCGGTGGGCAACTCGAATTCTGCGGATTCGTCGCGCTCGATGGTCTTGTGGTGGCGATCGATCTGGCGAAACGACGAGTAGTCGCTGAAGCCGCGCTCCAGACGCTGTTCGATATCGTCGAGTCTGGAGTCGAATTCATCGCCGTCGGGGCTGGCGGCAATGGCCCGGACTTCGATGGCGACCGAATCGTCGGCGGCCGCCGTCGCCGCCAGCGACATCACCAGAGCCGTCGCCATCAGAGCGACCATCAGCTTTGAAATCGTCGGCATTACAATCTCTCGTGTATTCAAATCGGTGTTCAACATACGTCACAATATCGCCATCACCCACCGGGTGTCCGCCGCCCATCGGAGGCCACACCGACGAGCTACCACCATCAGATCGGTCGCGGCAATTCATCGGCCTCATCTTCGGGCCGGTCCTCGTCGTCGTCATCGTCGTCATCATCATCGTCGATGACCCACAAGATCGTCGGCTCGGCCTCGTCGTCCTCCGAACGGATACTGGGCTCGATGCCTCCGGCGCCGATATCGGATTCGAGATCGATGGTCCCGTCGGAGCTGTGATCGGCCAGTTCCGGCGAGTGCAGCATCACCGAAGAGCCGGGGGCCGATTCGATGCTGTCGAAGATGACGACCGTCTCGGTTTCGACCTGCCGGGGCTGCTCGAAGATCTGGGGGCCGGCGATAGCACCGATGGCCACCAGGGCCATGGCGGCGACGCCGACGGCGACGGCCTTTTGCCAATTGGTATTGGCGGCCTTCGGCGGCTGTGCTTCGGCGGCCTCAGCGGCGTCTTGCTCCCGGCTGATGGCGACCAC
>CAYUPT010000171.1:2501-7666 GCA_964446725.1 uncultured Bradymonadales bacterium
TGGCGCTTCGGATCGAAGGCTTCGACGGCGTCCACCGCATCGCCGCCTTCGCTCTCGGCTTCCAGCTCGTCGATCCCGGCTTCGATGCCCTCCCAGAATCCGTCGAAATCGACGTCGCCCACATCGCTGGCCTGGCGGATGCCATCGCCGATCTGCTCGAGTTGTGCCAGGTAGTCCGCCACGTCGTCGCGGCCGGCGGCCAATTCCTCGACACAGGCCGCCTCGGCGGCATCGGTCTCCCCGTCGTAGTGGCGCTCTAAAAGCGGCGCCAATTCCTCGAGCGGCGCACCGACCCAGTCGGCGGCCTCGGCTCGTCGCGTCACTTCGTCGGGATCGGGCAGCGAGGCCCGGCTCCAGGCCTGCTGTTCGGCCATCTGGACGGCCTTGCGCATCGATTTGAGCGACGCAAGATAGATCTTCGCCGACGGCGACTCCTCCAGTAGATCGCGGGCCCGACGTCGGTCATCGCCCTGGCACTCGCCATCGAAATAGCGCTGCAGCAATTCGATTTGGTCTCGTCTCAGCTTCTCGGCATTCATGGCATCTCAATTGCCCCAGTCGGGGCCCTGTGAGCACAGTGGATAGAGAGTACTCCAGTCGCGCATCGGCTTCGATGTCGGTGACTTCGCTTCTCGCACCAGTTAAGACGGCGCGGGGGGCGGACCTATTCAAAAAAATATTCACCGACCCGATCGGCGTCGATCAGCCGACCTTGAGATCTTCGCCGACATACTCCTCGACGGCCTCCTGAAAGTAGCGCCGGGCGTGGTAGAGTCGACTCATGACCGTCCCCTTCGAGACGTCGAGGACTTCCGCCATCTCCAGGTAGCTAAGGCCCTCGACTTCGCGCAACACCAGGATGGTGCGGTGTTTTTCGCTGAGCGTCTCCAGCGCCTTGAGCATATTGGCCCGAAGCTCCTTTCGCCCATAGGCCTTGTCGGGATCGATGCCCAGCCGAGAGGGCAGGATGTGTTCGTCACCCTCGACATCGCCGTCGCGCAAAATTTCGTCGTCGTAGTCGACTTCCTTTTTGCGCTTTTGCTTGCGGATAAAGTCGATGCATTTGTTGACCGTGATCCGGTACAGCCAGGTATAAAAGGAGGACTCGAAGTTGAAGTTGTCGATGTAGCGGTAGACCTTGATAAAGACTTCCTGGCTGACATCTTTGCTGTCGGCCTCGTCTTTGAGCATCCCGATACAGACGCCGTAGACCTTGCGCTGATACTTCTCGACGAGCTTCTGGAAGGCCTGGCGATCGCCGTCTTGAGCCCGCTCGACGAGTTTTGTCTCGTTGTCGTCTTCCACCACACTTCTCCGTCGACACCATGATGCGGTGGCCCGGGGGCACACCGCCGTTGACTGCTCGCTGCCACCGGCGATCGCCGGCGCCAGGCGAGGAGCCCGGACGAAACGCATCACTTCCCGGCGGAACTGACGCGCCTGCGCCGAGTGTAGTCCAGCCGGGGTGGGCCATACAACCGCAGTGGCCGGCGGTGGTTTGGTTTCGGCGATCGCCGCCGCCCATCAGCGGTTGCCACCGGTAGGTCTACCGGCTATACTGCGGCCCATACTCTAAATGTTGTGGACCTGCGATGTGGGGTTGTGGTTCGACCCGTCGCCTCAGAAGCTGTGATGGTCGGCGAGTTGCCGTACGGGTCCGGGAGTTGTTCGCGTCGCATTGCGACGACGCCTCGAACATCCCGGAATGAAAACACTGCGGTCGATACGATGGTGTTGCGGGGACGTCTCGGTGTCCCGCCGCAATCGGTCACCACAGGGTGGGGGCCGGCGCCGGGATGGTCCGATGTGTTGTGCGATGCGGTTTTTTCACTGTCATCGTCCCCGTGTATCGGGACCCACCACGGAGAGAACAAGACAATGGGTGACACCACCGCGGCGCCGGAGACCACCGGCGCCAAAGCGACCGACTTAACCGACGAACAAGCCACGGCTTTGATCGAGCGCCACAGCGATCTGGTCTACAATATCGCCCACGGACTCCAGCAAAATCTACCCGAGGAAATTCCCCTCGAGGATCTGGTCTCCTGGGGCTATGCCGGACTGCTGGAGGCCCACCGGCGATACGACGATTCAAAGGCCACCCAGTTTGGCACCTACGCCTACTACCGGATCCGCGGGGCGATGCTCGATGCCTGCCCGGAGCCGATCGTCGATCCCCAGCGGCGGCGCACCGAAGTAAGCTGCAACGAGGTGCTGGAGGTCTACGCCCACGTCGTCCGCAATCAGCGCCACAAAACGACCATCGAAAATCGGCTGTCGATGCTCAGCGACGTCACGGGCTCGATGATGATGATCTTTGTGCTCAACGACTGCCCCGAGAAGGCACTGCGCAACGAGGGGGCGCCGCACCAACAACAGATGGTCCGGCGCCAGACCGCCGACAAGCTGCGAGAGGCCGTCGAGGAATTGACGGACAACGAACAGGCGATCATCGAGGGCGTGTACTTCGAGGAGCGATCGCTGACGGAGATGGCCGACGAGATGGGCTACTCGCCGTCCTGGACGTCCCGACTCCACACCCGGGCACTGGAAAATCTCCAGAAGATCATCGACGGCGACAGCGACTACGGCGATCTGCGCAATGCGGTGCCCATCTAGATGCCGAGCCGAACCCACGCTCGGCAGTCCGGGGTAGAGCCCGTAGGGCGGCGCCCCGGCTGCCGATACGGCGCGACCAACGGGAGCGACGTACTTTCACCGCCCCGGGTGGAGCCCGGGGATATATCCCCACCGGTTTTATGCCGGTGGGGAATCAGTTTGGTAACATAGCGCCGGTTGGGGACGCTGCCGATAGGAGACCTTTTTGACCGCTTCTCACTCGAACGCCTATTTAGGCGCCGTCGAAGACGGAGCGGAAGGTGTCGATGACCCGGCCTCGCTGGGCGTCGGTGAGCCCGGAACCCGACGGCAGACACAGCCCTTGCTCGAAGAGCTCTTCGGCGACGCCGCCGCCGACACAGGTGGCCTCAGAAAACACCGGCTGCAGATGCATGGGCTTCCAGACCGGACGGGCCTCGATATTTTGCTCGACCATCGCCTCGCGGACCGTCTCGCGGTCGACGCCGGCTCGCTCGGGGTCGACCGTTAGACAGGTCAGCCACCGGCTGTGGCGGCCCCAGTCGGCCTCCGGCATAAATTCGACGCCCGGAAGCTCCGACAGCGCCCGGTGGTACTCCCGGAAGTTGTGGCGCGTGGCCCGGACCTTGTCGTCGAGACTCTCCAGTTGGCCGCGACCGATGCCGGCGACCACATTGCTCATCCGGTAGTTGTAGCCCAGCTCCGAGTGCTGGTAGTGCGGAGCGTCGTCGCGAGCCTGGGTGGCCAGTTTGCGGGCCCGCTCGATGCGCGACGGGTCGTCGGAGACCAGCATGCCGCCGCCGGAGGAGGTGATGATTTTATTGCCGTTAAACGAAAAGATGCCGGTCTGGCCAAAGGTCCCCGGACTCTCGCCTCGATACGTCGCCCCCAGCGCCTCGGCGGCATCCTCGATGAGCACTACGCCGTAGCGGTCGCACAGCTCGACGAGGGCCTCCAGATCGGCGCATTGTCCGTACAGATGCACGGCGATCAATGCCGCCGGAAGCCGGTCTTGTTCGGCGCGGCGCGCAAAGAGGTCTTCGACAATATTGGGATCGATATTCCAGGAGCGGCGCTCGCTGTCGACAAAGATCGGATCGGCGCCCACAAAGGTCACCGGCGAGGCGCTGGCGACGAAGGTCAGCGTCGGCACCACTACCTCGTCGCCGGCGCCGACGCCGGCGAGGCGAAGCGCCAGATGAAGGGCGGCGGTCCCCGACGACAACGCCGCCGCCGCATTGGCGCCGACGTAGTCCGCCAGGTCGCGCTCGAAGGCGTCGACATTCGGCCCCAGCGGGGCGATCCAGTTGGTATCAAAGGCCTCGTTGACGTATCGGCGTTCGGCGTCGCCGATATCGGGCGGCGAAAGATAGATGCGTTCCGGTTCGGACTGGCTCATCGATCACCCTGGTGTTGGCAGATAACAATAGAACAATGGACGCCACGCGACGCCGGTTCGCTCCAGATCTTAAGAACCGACGCCCCGTTGTAAATCGGGGCTACCCGCCCCACCGGCGCCTACTCGTCGGTATCGAGGGCGATGGTCACCGGGCCGTCGTTGACCAGCTCCAGTTCCATGGTGGCCCCGAAGACACCGGTGGCTACCTCGACATCGCGGGCCTTGAGGGCGTCGACGAAGTCGCCGTACAACGACTTTGCGGGCCCGGGCTTCATGGCCTCAAAAAAGCTGGGCCGGCGCCCGCTGTCGGTGTCGGCGTACAGTGTAAACTGGGGGACCGCCAACAGTGACGCTCCGACATCGACAAGCGATCGATTCATGCGCCCGTCGTCGTCGGCAAAGATCCGAAGATGGATGATGTCGTCGACCATCTGGTCGACATCGCTGTGGTCGTCGCCCTGGCCACAGCCGACCAGGACCGCCAGGCCGGCGTCGATGGCGCCGACGGTCTCGTCGTCGACGGTGACCGACGCCCGTCGGACTCGCTGTACAATCGCTCGCATCTCGTCGCTCCCGCTGTATCGTCGTCGTTGTCGAAGCCTTGCTGACACCGCCGTTGTAGCGCATCGACGCTGTGCTTCAACCCGGCGTCATCGCCGGCGCCTCGACGGGCGGACTCGTTGACCGCCGAACTCTGGAGTTTAGCTTTAGGCAAGGCACGTCACCGCCACCGGCACGACCGATTGACCTGGGCGGAGTGGAGTACGCCGATTCTGAGGTATCCGATGTCGTCGGTTCCCTTAAAGGGGGGTACCGCCGGGTGAATTCATCTACAGGGCACACCCCACAGCGGTGGGCCCGGGGGGAGCAATATGATGGCGATCGACCGCCTGCTTGAGTGGGTCGAGGGTTTCGAGCGTCTGTCGCAGACGGCGCGCGTCAGTGTCCTTGTCGTCGTTCACATAGTCATCTTTAGCGCCGCCTATCTGGGGGCGTTTTGGTTTCGCTTCGACTTTGCGGTACCCGCCGAATTCCAGACCGAGATGTGGCAGAGCCTGGGGGTGGTCGTCGCCCTTAAAACGGCGGTATTTGCCGGCTTTGGCATGTTTCGCGGCTGGTGGAAGTACGTCAGCCTCTACGACGTCATCTCTCTGGCCCAGGCGCTGGC
>CAYUPT010000172.1:0-7626 GCA_964446725.1 uncultured Bradymonadales bacterium
ATCCGAATCACCGGAGGCGAGCCGCTTTTGCGTAGCGAGCTTCCAAAACTCATTGGAATGCTCAACGAGCAGACGGATGCGTCCAATATTGCAATGACGACCAATGCCTTGCTGCTCGATCGCCACGCCGGGGCCCTGGCCGATGCCGGTCTCGATCGGGTCAATATCAGTCTCGATTCACTCGATCCGGAGCGCTTCTCAAAAGTCACGCGCCACGGGATTTTGGAAGACGTGTGGACGGGCATCGAAGCCGCCTCCGACGCTGGATTTTCGCCGATACGCATCAATGCCCTTCTGCTCGAGGGATTTAATGACGACGAAGTCGACGACTGGCTCGAGCTCGCCCGGGAGCACAAACTGGATGTGCGGTTTATGGAGCTCATGCCCATTGGCGAAGGGGCTGAACTGGGACGGCTCGGCGAGTTTTTGAATCTGACGGCGCTCCGAGAGCGCCTGGTCGACGAAAAGGGGCTGGTTCCCGCCGATCCCGATGTGGGCAACGGACCGGCGAAGTACTGGAGAGAGCCCGGGGCGGCCGGTCGCATCGGGTTTATCACCCCGATGTCCGATTCGTATTGCGATAGCTGCTCGAGAATGCGGCTTACGGCGAAGGGCAAATTGAGAGCCTGTCTCGCCTACGACGACCACGTCGATGCGCGGGCCATGATTCGCGCACGGGATCGCGAGGCGACCATCCGGTGCTTTCGCCGCTCTATCGACGAGAAGCCGGCGGGCCACAAGTGGCGCGATGGTCAGGTCACCGAGACCGGGATGTCGGCACTGGGAGGTTGAATTCCATGGATATTCGAGTCGAATTGTACGGGGGGTTGCGCCGTCGAGTCGATGGCGATGAAATTTGGGTCAGCGTCGATGCGAATGCACCGACGGTGGGCGATGTCGTCGATGCCATCGAAACGCAGTATCCGCAACTGGAGGGCGTCCTCGATCGGGTCGCTCGCGCTGTGGATGATGAGATCGTCGACGACGACCACCGACTCGGCGGCGATTCGACCATGGCGTTGTTGCCACCGGTCAGCGGGGGCAGCGGGGTGGAGCCGTCCCGTTATCTCAGCGCACAACCGCTCGATCGGGGGCAACTGATCGACGAGACGGCCGATGATCGCTGCGGAGCACTGGTGGTCTTCAGCGGTGATATTCGCGATCACAACGCCGGACGAGACGATGTCGTGGCCATCGACTACGAGGCTCACGAGGTCATGGCTGCCCGAGAATTGGAGTGCATCGAGCGAGAGGTCGTCGAGGAATTCGACGTCTTGCGCTGCCGCATCCAGCATCGGACGGGGCGTGTGGAAGTCGGAGAATCCAGCGTGCTCGTCGTCTGTCGGGCCCCGCATCGAGACGCCGCATTCGAGGGCGCGCGCTACGGGATCGACGAACTCAAAAAGCGGACTCCGCTCTGGAAAAAAGAGTGCTACGCCAATGGCGACTGTCAGTATCTCGACGGCACATCGCTTCGAGAGGATTGATCGTCCCGGCCTCCGGTAGACTCCTCGTTTGCCACGACCCGACATCGAAATTGCTCCCCAGGATTCACGAACTGCAATGAAAGATATTACCGAAAAAGCCCAGACCCGCCGTATCGCGACAGCGGCGGCGTTTCTCCAGATCGATCGCGACATCCTCGACGCCACCGATCACGCTCGCGATACGGACAAAGGCGATGCGTTGGAGGCGTCGAGAATCGCCGGAATTATGGCCGTCAAGAAGACATCGGAGGCCCTTCCGTTTTGTCATCCCATCCCGATCACCGATTGCGATGTCGAGTTTGAGCTTCGCGACGACGGGATCTATCTGGAAGTGGAGGCGACGACGATCGCCGCCACCGGTGTGGAGATGGAGACGCTGTATGCGGCGGGCGTGGTGGCCATGAATCTCTACGATATGCTCAAGCCCCATGCGCCGAAGGATACGGGGTTGATATCGGTCACCGACGTCCACCTCGTCGAAAAATCGGGCGGCAAAAGCGACTTTCGCCCCCCGGCCGGCATTCAGGCCGCGCTATTGGTGACGCACGACGGGGTCGCCGGCGGAGACAAGGAGGATACGGCCGGTCAGGCGGTGCGCACGGCGCTGGAAGATAAAAGCGTTGATGTGGCGCACTACCAGATTGTCTCCAACGACCGCAGCGAGGTGGAAGCTGCTCTGGACGCATTGCTCGGCGGGCGCTTCGATCTGGTGGTCACCGTCGGAGGGACGGGGCTGGACAGCGATGATGTGACCGTCGAATGCGTCGAAGAGCGGTTGGATCGGGAGATCCCAGGGATTATGGAAGCCGCCCGCAGTCACGGCCAGCAGCGCACGCCGTACGCGATGCTGTCGCGGGGCGTCGCCGGCAACAGCGGAGACACACTGGTGGCCACATTTCCGGGCAGTACGGCCGGGGCAAAGGAGACGGCCGATGCCGTACTGACGGGCCTTCTGCACGCCGCCGGCAATCAGTGCTGAACTGAGCTCACGAGGGGGGCTCGGTCTGGCCGTGATAGTCATCATCGCCGTCTTCGATGCCCCAGCATTCAAGCCCTCCGGATTGTTCGACGGCGCAGCTGAAATCTTGTCCGGAGCCGACCCAGACATAGTCGCCATCGGGGACGTCGAGTTGGTTGTGGTCATTGATGCCCCAGCACTGCACCTGGGACTGGTCGTCGACGGCGCAGCTGTGGGAGTAACCGGCATCGAGTTGTTCGAATGAGCCGGTTGGGATGTCGCTGATCTGACCGTAGTCGTCGTTGCCCCAGCAGTGGATGTGACCGTCTTCTGCGAGCGCACAGCTGTGGTCCTGGCCGGCACTGAGGGCGGCGATGTCGACATCATCGATGTCGGGGCTTGCCTGGCCATGCTCGTCGGCCCCCCAGCAATGGATATCGCCGTCGACGTCGAGTCCGCAGCTATGTTCGTAGCCCGCACTCAGGTGAGTGAATTCCACTTCCTCCGGTGGGAACGCCTGGCCGGCACTGATATCGCCCCAGCAATGCACGTCGTCGTCGGCGCCGATGGCACAGGCGTGATGGCCTCCTGCCGTCAATTCCTCATAGGGTTCGTCGCCCTGCGGCACGTCTTCCTGGCCCTCAATACTATCGCCCCAGCACAACAGTTCTCCGTCGGAATCCGTGACACATCCGAAGCGGCTGCCGATGTCGAGGGATTGATAAAAGCCGTCCGGCATGTGTCGGACCTGGCCGAGGTCGTGGAAGGTGGCGTCGGAAATACCCCAGCAGTCGATGCCGCCGACGGTATCGAGTGCGCAGGCATGGAGGGCGCCGGCGTGGACTTCGGTCTGACAGGTCGATGACCACTGGGTTTGTGAGTGGGTCGGAGCACAGTACTCACAGTCATCGTCGGGATTGGCGAAGCCATCGTCGAGGCATTGATCGTCGATAAAACAGCGATTGCTATCGACGGTGGCCGCCCGACAGTCGCCCTCTTCACATTGCGCGCCGCTGGTACAGTCAAACCCGTCATCGCAGGGGATACCGGTGGTCTCGCGGGAGCAATCCCGGGATTCTTCTTCGGTTTCGGTGACGCATTGCTCGTTTTCACAGCTATGGGTGGTGACCTCTCGGGTTTGTGTGCCCTCTTGGGCGCAGAGTCCCTCGGGTGATTCGCAATCACTCCATTCACCGGTGTCGGTTTCCCCGCAGTCGCCAGCGCTCTGGCATTCAGGGTCTCCGGTCTCCGAGAAGTCACGGGTGTCTTCGTCCTCCGAGCATCCGACCAGGACGACGGCAAAAAGGCAGAGCACGGCCCAATGCCGAAGGAAGCTAAGCGATCGCGATGTCCTCATAATTACGCCTGTCGCAAAGGGGGCGGAATCGATGTAACGCAATGTGTCACTGCTTCGGAAACCCTAGCATTGAAGTTCGCGTCAGTTCAAATCGAGGAGGGGTCGATTGGGCCGGCCGCCGTGGATTCGGCGGGGCCAGCGGTATCGATGCGGCACCGATCTCGAAGCGATCTGGCCAAAGCTCGGCGCTCTTTTTGAGATTTTACGCAAAATCCGGCCTCGATCCGTCGATAATAAAAGTAGGGGGCTCGACGGTGTACTCGACGACCTACCGAATCAGGAGACGACAGCGATGGCAGATCGAATTGATGGCAATCAGTCGGCGTATATTCCCCCGACGGAATCGACGGATGATGCGGAGGCGACAGACCAGTGCACGGATGCCGCGGCATCGGGCTCGACGGCGGCGGCGTCGGACGTCGCTTCGGCGCCGGCCTATGGCGAGGAGGACGTCTGGGAGAAGGCGCCGCAGTCCTCCGATGGCGAATGGGCCGAAGATGGGCAATCCGGTGATGAACCATCGCCGGGCGCCGGTGATGTCGACCCCGATCGGGCCATGGCGGCCTGGGAGTTCGCCGCCGGCTTCGATCCCGATGATATCGACGTCGAACAGAATGCGGGAATCGATGCTAACGCCGGACCCGGTGGGGAAGAAGAGGCATTTTCCATTGAGGATAATTCAGTGGCTGCCGACTTGAGCCGGGCGCTGAGTGAAATCGATGACCACGATGTGCGCTCCGGAGAGTTGGGAATGTACCTCAACGGCCACGTCTTCGATAAACTGCGCCCCAGTGGTCGCCAAGATCTTGTAGAGTTGGCCAATAATACGGACGCGTTCCACGACCATCTCGTCAGCCAGTTCGGAGATGTGGAGATGGCCGACGGTTTCGTCGAAGAGGTCCATGACAGGGTCGTGGGAATCGCCGGCGAGCAGATCGCGGAACGGGCGCGAGAGCCCATTGAGAGTGGAATGGAGTTTATCGATGGAATCGACGAGAGCACGGAGAGCCGGAGGGGATTTCTGGGGGGCATCGTCCAGGGAGCCGATAGCCGTCAGGACATCGAGGATGGGCTGCGGGACATCGGGCTATCGGTGTCGTCCACCGATGACCTCGCTGATGAATTGGAGGTGTTGAGAACCGACGGTGGCGCGCTTGAGGAGTTTCTCGACGGTGCACCGGGGGAGGCCGGGTTCTTTGGTTTCGGTGCCGGAGAATACGACAGCATCGAAGACGAGCTGCATAGCGAGCTGGATTCGATGCGCCAGGGACTGGAGAGTCTCGAATCCAGTCTGATACCCGACCAGATTCAGCACGATCGGATTTTTACGAATCCGGTGCTGGAGCCGATTCGCGACGAGGTATTCGATGATATGGGCGCTGAGCTCGGGGCCGATGGGCAGGCCAATGAACTGGGCGAGGTTTTTGGCGACAGGATCGATGATTCTCACAGTGCCCAGGCCTGGGAGCGCGGTGCCCAGTTCTTTGTGGGACTCGGCGCCGGAGCGGCGGCCACGGTCGGTACCGGCGGAGTCGGGGCCGGTGTGGCGGCGGGCATCGGGGCGGCGACGGCGGGCGCTCAGGCGGTGCCCGATATTGCTCAGGCCCGACAGGACCTCGATATCGCACAGGGGGCTGTGGCCGCCGATCTCGACGATCCGCAGCTCGTCGAGATGGCCGAGCGCGACGAGAAGGTCGCCTACGCCATTGCGCTGGGCAGTACCATCGCCGGCGGCGCCGGAGCCGTCGCCGAGGCCCCTCTGGTGTCGGAGGCCGTCGATACGGGACTGGAGGCCGGTACAGCGGTGGCCGACGGCAACGATAGCGGGCGTTGATACGGCGTGGACCACGGTATTTTTCGAGCGTCACAGCGCCGCTCTATCAGGTTCGGGTTTCGGCCCATAATTGCTTGATATCGTCTCGGACCAGGGGCACGCCGACGGCGAGATAGACCATTCCGGCGGCGATGACGAACCCCACGGTCTGGACCAGTGAATCGATGGGCCAAAAATGTCGGAGGCCGACGAGGACTGCACTCATGGCACCGAGGGCGACAAAACTGGGACCAACGGCGCGCAGGACGCCGAGTTCGGTGGTTCCCACGATTTTTCGCAAGTAGTAGTGGTAGGCCAGTCTCGAAAAGGTCTTGCTGAGGACGACGGCGGCGCCGGCGCCGACCAGTCCGTAGTAGTGAACGCCGATCAGGAGTGCCGGAATCATCACGCACATGCTCTCGACCATCCGGACCTTAAACGCCAGTTCCGGGCGGTCGACGGCCTTGAGTGCATGGGAGTTGGTTCCGCCGATAGTCTGGATAAATGCCGCCACCGACAGAAGTTGCAGTGGCGCCACGGCCTCACTCCATTCATCCCCAAAACCGTACAGCAGCAGCTCTTCGCCGTAGATAAACAGACTGCACAAAATGGGGCCCACCATCAGCGTATTTACGCGAATCGAGCCCAGGTAGTACTGGTTGAGTTTTTCCAAGTCGTGTTGGATGCGACTGTAGGCGGGATACAAGACCCGGGACATGACGGCCATCAATTTACTTCGGATGGCGTCGGTCAATAAAAAGGCGATGGTGTAGGCGCCGAGGCTGGCGGCGCCGACGAGTTTACCGACGATGAGGTAGTCGGATTGCTTGGAGATGAAGGTGAAGACGCGCTGGCCGGTGATGTAGCCGCCGAAGACGAGAATACGGCGCAGCGACGACAGCGAAAATTCGGCGTCCGGAGGCGAGGCATACAGGATTCGAAGCGATACCGTCTGCAACGTCGAGAAGACGACCCACTGGGCGACCAGCGCCCAGACTCCGGCGCCCAGAAAGGCCATGATGACGGCGATGATGGCGCCCGAGAAGGTGGCGAAAATCTCGACTTTCGCCAGCTCCTTAAACTGGAGTTGGCGTTTGAGCGACACCTTCGTAAATGTCGCAAAGGGCTCGATGAGCACGGGAATGGCGAGGACGATGACAATGGCCGTCAGGTCCGGCTGTTCGTAAAACCACGCCACCACCGGGGCGCCGGGCAGGACGACGGCGAAATAAAACCCGATGCCCACCAGAATGGCACCCAGATGTCCGGTATACAGGTCGACGTCGGTCAATTCGTCGTCGGGCCGCTGCACGAGGGCCGATTCGATGCCCAGCCGCTCGATCGTCTTGATAAGTCCGGTGAATACGACGGCCATCCCCACCAGACCGAAGTATTCGGGAACCAGCAATCGGGCCAGAATTAACTTGGTCAGAAAGCTGGCAATATTGGAGAAGATAAGTCCCGTTCCCTGCCAGAGTGAGCCGATGAAAATCTGGCGAAGAAACGACACGCCGGAGTCCGATTCTGGCGTCGAATCGGGATACGTCGAGTCGCGACTGTCGTTGACCACAAAAAGCCCCCGGATGATCGAGCGCGGAGTGCCTGTGTCGGCCGGTCGTAACCGACGACACCGCAGTCCCCCCTAAACGTTGTGCATCTCGCGTGATCGCCTGAGCCACCAGGAGATCGAAGAATGGTCAGACCGGGTCCGATGCTGTCGGGCCCCAGGGGCCCTGCCAGCCGATGGATCGCCTCGCAGTGGGCGGTCGAGTCGTGACGGGCGCGGTCTGTTAAATTGCGTCGAGTCGGTTTCCCGGTGGCTCAAGGCAAGCCCCCGTTGATCATAAACACCACCTCGCCGATCTCGATCGCTGTCATCGGCCAGTGTCCCTCAGAAGCTGTCAAAATAATGTCGGACCGAGCACCCCAAGAGTACTTCCTCGCTACGCTCGGGGCGTGAGACCGAGAAGATTTTGCCGCAGTTTTCGATCGAAAGACGAGGCCTAGCAGC
>CAYUPT010000173.1:0-7608 GCA_964446725.1 uncultured Bradymonadales bacterium
CATCTCAACTCCGGGGACCATCCATGTTGCAGACGGCCTCGGTGACGCGAACGACATCGCGCATCTGTGCGACGTCGTGAACGCGGACGATATCGGCTCCACTGAAAATCGAGCACGCCACAGTCGCCGCCGTGCCCCAGACGCGCTCTTCGGCCGGGCGGTCGATGACGGCACCGATAAAACTCTTGCGACTGGTTCCCACGAGCAGGGGGCAGTCGAGTGATGAAAAGGCATTTAATTCGCGCACCAGCCGATAGTTGTGATCGACCGTCTTACCGAATCCAATTCCGGGATCGACGATGATGCGCTCGTCGTCGATGCCGGCGGCGACGGCCTGGTCGATGCGGTCGTCGAAAAAGGCGTAGATATCGTCGACGACATCGCCGTATTCGATGTCCTGTTGCATTGTTTTTGGCGTCTTGCGCATATGCATCAGCACCAGGCCACAGCCTGCGTCGGCGACGACGGAGGCCATGTCGTCATCGCCCAATCCGCTGACATCGTTGACGATGTCGGCGCCGGCGTCGATGGCGCCGGCCGCCACCGATGCCTTGTACGTGTCAATCGAGATCCAGCAGTTGGTCTTGCGGCGCACGGCCTCAACGACGGGCAATACGCGCTCCATCTCTTGGGTGGCCGACACCGGGTCGGCACCGGGGCGCGTCGATTCTCCGCCGATGTCGATGATGTCGGCGCCGGCGTCGGCCAGTGCCACAGCCTGCTCGACGGCGGCGTCGGTGGCCAGAAATTGACCGCCATCGGAAAAGGAGTCGGGGGTGACGTTGACCACGCCCATAATATAGGCGCGCTGACCGAAGTTCAGGCAGCGATCGCCGACGCGGAGTGACGGCGGCGTAGGTCGTTCGGTGGGAGCGGACGCAATGCTCATCGCACAATCCATTCAATCACGGGTTGGTGGGCGCCAGATTCTGGCCGACCGCTTCGGTGTCGTCGTCTGATTGCTGCTGTTCTTCGCTGATCGCGGAGTCGAATTCCTCCTGGGGCGCCTCCTTTTGACGGCGCTTTTCCTCGAGTTTTTCCTCTTCGCGTTTGTTTCGGATCCACTCCAGATTGCGCTCTTCGACGAGGTATTGAATTTCGTCGGCGTCCAGGGCTTCGAATTCCAGAAGGCCCTGGCTCATCAATTCCAGAAGATCGCGGTGTTCTCGCAAAAGCGACAGGGCGTGGTCGTATTGCTCGGTGACAATGCGCCGAATCTCGGTGTCGATATTCTCGGCGAGATTCTCGCTGTACGGTCCGCCGCCTTCCACACCGCTGGTGCCGTCCTCTTTTCCGGCAAAGGGCTTATCGGAGCCCTCACTGCCGTAGTACAGGGGCCCGATGGTGTCGCTCATACCCCATTCACAGACCATGCGTTTGGCCATCTGGGTCGCCTGCTCGATGTCCTGGCCGGCGCCGGTGGTGACGTCATTGAAGACGATTTCTTCGGCGGCGCGACCGCCCATCATCACCGAGATGCGCTTGATGATGTAGTCCTTATCGAGGTTGTAGCGGTCCTGATCGGGAAGCTGCTGGGTGACGCCCAGAGCCCGGCCGCGGGGGATGATCGTCACTTTATGGACCGGGTCCGTATTGTCCTGGAGCAGGGCGACGATGGCGTGTCCGGCTTCGTGGTAGGCCGTCGTCTCTTTTTGCTCGTCGGTGAGCACCACGCTTTTGCGTTCGACGCCCATCAATACCTTGTCTTTGGCCTGTTCGAAGTCCTCTTCTTCGACCTTCTTTCTGCCCTGGCGGGCGGCCAGTAGGGCCGCTTCGTTGACCAGGTTTTCCAGGTCGGCGCCGGAGAATCCGGGAGTGCCGCGGGCGATATTGGCCAGATTGACATCGTCGCCCATCGGTGTGCGGCGGGTGTGGATCTCGAGAATCTTTTCTCGTCCCCGGACGTCGGGGGCACCGACGTTGATGCGGCGGTCGAAGCGACCCGGTCGCAACAGCGCCGGGTCGAGGACGTCCGGTCGGTTGGTGGCAGCGATGAGAATGACGCCTTCGTTGGCCTCGAATCCGTCCATTTCCACGAGCAGCTGGTTGAGTGTCTGCTCGCGCTCGTCGTGACCGCCGCCCATTCCGGCGCCTCGCTGGCGACCGACGGCGTCGATCTCGTCGATAAAGATGATGCACGGGGCGTTTTCTTTGCCCTGCTCAAAGAGGTCGCGCACTCGGGAGGCACCGACACCGACGAACATCTCGACGAAGTCGGAGCCGGAAATCGAATAGAAGGGCACGCCCGCCTCACCGGCGACCCCGCGGGCCAGAAGGGTCTTTCCCGTACCCGGTTGTCCCATCAACAATACACCCTTGGGGATCCGGCCGCCGAGTCGGGTGAATTTTTTGGGGTTTTTGAGAAAGTCGACGACTTCCCGAAGTTGCTCTTTGGCCTCTTCGATGCCGGCGATATCATCGAAGGTCACCGTGGTGTCGCTCTCCTCCATGAGCTTGGCCTTCGATTTGCCAAAGGACATCGCCTTGCCGCTTCCGCCGCCCTGGAATTGGCGCATCAAAAAGATGAAGAGAATCACCAGAAATAACAGCGGGATCGAGGTGATAAGAAGCTGTCGCCAGATGCTATGACCCTCGACTTCTTCGAAGGTCATATCGACGTTCTGGGCGTGCATCATATCCTGCAGGTCCTCGCCGACGGGGCCGACGGTCGTAAATTCGGCGGTGCCGTCGTAGTCGGCATCGGCGAAGGACTCCGAGAATTGACCCTCGATTTCGAGGTCTTCAATCTCGACGGCGTCGACTTCGCCGGATTCTACGGCGGCCCGGAAGTCACTGAAGGTGACCTCGTTGACGTCCGGGGAGTCGTCGGTGACGATATTGAAGATGACCACCCCCAGAATAACCAGGGTAGCCCAGATGATGATATTGCGAATGGGGACCTTATTGAGCACGTTGGCCTCGTCGACAACGGATAGACAGCGAGCGGTGCCGATGAACGACCGGCGACGCCGGAAATACAGGCGTGAAGCGGTCGATGGATAGCTCGCGACGCCGGTAGGCGCGCAGATTCGTTAGCTATAGCACCTCCCCCGGGGTGGTTCAACCAGATGCCTTGAGATGCCTCCGGTCTGTCCGGGGGTAGGATATGTCCGCACCGGAGGTCAACGGCACCATCGGCAATGAACCGACGACCGGGCCTCCGGGCGTTCGTGGCTTAGTAAAAAGAATGGGGCCCGGTTCATTCCGTCAATACTGGATCATTTCAGTGAGTTCGTCAGAAGGTCGGACCTGAAGCGACCACACTTGACCATCGGCACCCGACCGATTCGCCGCCGCACCGCGCGGTAAGCCAGCGGCCCACACCAGGCGGTCATCGCCGTCGTACAGACAGGGCCATCGCCAGCGAATATCGGCGTCGATTCGGTACTCCGAGAATAACTTGGTGAGTTTTTGGTGAAAGGGCGAGCCGTTTTCATTGCGGCGCAGCAGACGACAGCCGGCGGTAAATCCGGCGACGTACAGCGGCCGCCTGAGTTCGCAGGCCTCAAAGTCGGCGCTCCAGCGCGTTTCGAGGCTGTGGCAGGACGGGCCGTCGCCTGATGTGTCCGTTCCCCAGACCAGCTGGGAGCCGAAATAGGGCGCCTGGCCTGCCGGGAAGGGAGCGATATCGATGGGTTGCACCGATTGCTGGAGAACGTCGCGTCCGCCGCGCTCTTCGGCCGGGCAGATGGCGACCCGGTTTCGCACGGTGGTGACGACGCATCCGGAGAGCGTCAGATGCGTCGGCGCCGACGACGGTTCGGCGATGATGGCGCTGTAGATGTCGTCGAGGGAGGCTGCGTCCAGCGTTGGCTGGAGGCGTTGAATGAGGCGAATGACCGTCGCCCGAGGCGCCTTCTGGAGGCGTCTGCGGTCGAATACGCGGGTGCGAATGCCGGGGGACGGACGTCGGGCCTCGTCGGCCAGCGCATCGCAGTGGGTGTCGGCGGCCCGGCGCTCGTCTTCCAGACGGTCGATGGTCTCCAGGATCTGCCGTCGGTCGGAATTGCTGTCGGCCAGCGCCGGGACCAGGTGGTGGCGGATGCGGTTGCGGGCGTAGGCATCGGTTTCGTTGGTCGGGTCTTCGGTCCACGAAATATCGCGGTCTTCGGCGTAGCTCTCGAGTTGATGGCGTAACAGCCCGACCAGCGGGCGCAGTAACCGCAGATCGACCCCGGGGATCGGAAACGCGGCGTCGGGTCCCATCGGCGCCAGTCCATCGAGTCCGGTGCCGCGCTCCAGATTCAGCAGAAAGGACTCGATGCGATCGTCGCCGTGGTGTGCCGTGGCGACATCGTCGATGCCCCGCGACCGGGCGTATTCGGCGATGGCCGCCAGTCGGCGCTGTCGGGCCCGGTGCTGTCCGACCCGTTCGGCGTCGAAGTCCAGGGCAATGATCTCCAGAGCTACACCTCGTCGCCGGGCGGTCTCTTCGCAAAACCGAGCGTCCACGCCCGAATCCGGGCGGAGCCCGTGATCGACATGCACCAATTCGATCTCCGGTCCCCCGCGCCGCCGCCGGCGATCAAAGAGGTCGACCAGTACCGACGAGTCCAACCCGCCGCTAAATGCGATCAGTATCCGTGGGCCGACATCCAGGGCAGCCAGTTGCCGTCGAAATGTGTGCTCTACGTCGTCAGGAATCGTCATCGTCGGAGCCGTCGGCCCGTCCGGTCCCCACAAAGGAGTGGATGGCGCCGGGGGGCACGGCCAGTGTGTGTTCCGGTTGCGAGGGGTGACGAAGGGCGGTCATTCCCAATAGTCGGCCGTTGGAGCCGACGATCGGAGCGCCCAGAATCGCCTGGAAGTCGACGAGAAAATAAAATGAATAGGCCCGCTCCAGATGCTCCGAGTCCCGATAGCCGACGGGGACGACCGACGATCCGATGCCCGGGCTGTAGCCGAAGATCGCCGACGGCAATGCGTGATCCATATCGTGAAGCACCAGGCCGCTCTCCGGTGTCGCGATCCGGGTATCACCGGCACCGCGGAGCCGGGCCAGGTTGACGTGGCGGTTTGCCTCTTCGATCTCCAGGGCCACCAGCCGATCGCCGTAGCGCTCCAGAAGCTGGCCGGCGTCGGCGCTGAAATCCTCCAGGGGCTGCGGTTCATGGCCCCCCAGCTCGAGGCCACCTTCGGAAAGGGCCTGGCTGACCGTTCCGTCGACGGCATAAATTTCGTCGGCGTCCTCCAGCCAGTCAGACGTGGCGATCAGCTGCGGTTCCTGGCCGGAGCGATGAGGCGATATCCAGAGTGCATGCCCGCGATACAGCATCGGATCGGCGCGGTACGGCGCTTCAGGGATGACCACGGCGACCAGCTCGACGGTCGACGAGGCCACGCTGTGCGATACCTCCCGAAGCTGCTCGCCACTGACCGACTGCGGTAGATCGGAGGTATCCATTCGCGACGACGGGCCCTCCGGTAGGCCCGGGCGAAAATCGGGGATTTCATCGGGTTGGACGCGCTCGACGGTGAGGTCGTCGAAGGAGTCAAATGGCGACTCCTCGTCGCGCTGTTGCTCCTCGTCGTCGTCATCCTGGCCGGTCTGATCGACGGTGTCGTCGGGAATATCGATGTCGGTGGACTCTTCACTGCGTTCGATCGAATCCGGTTCGATGACCCGCTGGGCCGATGCCGGCCCGAGGTCGATCACCAGGGCCAACACCACGGCGCCGGTCACCGCGATCACGGCCAATGGAAGTCTCGATGGCGTCATAACAGGGGAGGTGTCGTGAAAATAACCGCGGCTTTTGCGTCCTGCGACTCGATTTCGTACCATACCCATCATAGTGGCGCTGGTTGGCGGCGCAAATTCAGACGTCGCCGCCCGCGGGATAAAGTAGGCGCCGATCACCGCTGGCAGCCGGAGTCGGAGGTCGAATCATCGGTCCATTGGCGACGGGATTCGAGACCAGTGCTTGACGCCTGAAAATACAGGCCGTATTTTGCCCTGCCCGTTGCTCGGTGTCTGGCGCGGCATGCGGCGATCGCTGTGCCGTCGACGCCAGAGCACCTTGTGTGCGCTGCGGGATTGACGTTGAGATGTGCGCCGCGACGCCTCTGAGGCTGTCGAACGATTGTAGAGCGCAGCCCGGACGACGCAGGATGCGCTGTCCGATAATTTTGAAGAGTTGAGCGAACGGAGAATCCGGTGGATTCCAAGAATCACAGTTTACGGATTGCGCTGGTCTGGAACGGGACCATCTATCAGGAACGGGTCTTCAATCAGACCAGTGAGCACGTCGTTACCATGGGCGACGGTGACACCAACGTCATCTCGTTGCCCGCCGATGGGCTTCCGGACTCGTTGGAGGTCTTCGAGCGCGAAGACAAGGGTTACGTCTTCCGGTTCACCGACCAGGTCGACGGCAGCATCCATATCAACGACGACGAGTATACGTTTGAACAGCTCGTCGACGACAATCGCGCCGTTCAGGTCGGCACCGAGCGCACCCAGGCCGGTCAGGCCACCATCTACGAGTTGAGCCTCAATTACGGCGACTGGGGCGTCATCAATCTGGGCGCCATCAACGTCTTTTTTCAGCTCCTCGATCGCTCCGATGTGGTCGCCGGCCGAAGCCCCACCGAGATGCTCGACGGGCCGCTGACGATGGCGCTGATGCTGGCGCTGTTTTTGCACCTCGTATTTTTGATCTCCGCATTCCTGCAGCCGCCGATGCCCGATCTGCAGGATCTGGAGTACGAAGACCGCTTTGCTGAATTTGCCGTCGACGACATCGAGGATGCCGAAGAGGAAGAAGAAGACGAGGAAGAAGACGAATTGACCTCCGAAAAGGCCGCCGAGGACGAAGGTGAATTCGGCGACCCTGAAGAGGAGATCGAAGAGACCGAAACACCGGATCACGAAGAAGAACTGACCGACGAAATCGACATCGAGGAAGTCGGTGTCCACGACGCTCTGAGCGAAGATGTCATCGGCGAAGGCCCGCTCGACCAGCTCTTCCAGGACGACGGCATGGAATCCGAGATTTCGACGGCCATGACCGGCGACGGCAATGAATTGGATATCGGACGCGGCTCCGGCGGCATGGGGCTTCGCGGCGAGGGTTCCGGCGGTGGCGGCGAGGGATACGGCCGAGTCGGTGGACTGGGCGATGTCGACACCGGTCCCGGCGGAGGCGCCGGCGGTGAGTTCGGCGCTGCCGAAGAGCGCGAAGTCACACCTACCGTCGATACCGGAAGTCCGGCGGTCGGTGACTACTGCGACCCGGCCGACATTCGGCGCGTCGTCGAGGCTCGTTCGCCGGCGATCCAACACTGCTACGAGCGCGAACTTCAGACCGACCCCGAATTGGCCGGTAACCTGACGATGAACTGGCGCGTCGAGCTCGACGGCTCGTCGTCGAACGTCATGGTCGTCGAGTCGTCGCTCAACCACCAGGGCGTCGAGGGATGCATCTCCAGGACCATCGAGCGGATGCGTTTCGATGAGCCCGACGGCGGTATGTGCGACATCAACTATCCCTTCGTCTTTACCGGGCTGAACTGACCGCAGAGCACATCGCCCGTATCGGGCATGCAAGTACCGCAGAAGCCGGTGTCTCCCCGCGAGGCACCGGCTTCTTGTGTTTTTGAACCGCAAAG
>CAYUPT010000174.1:0-505 GCA_964446725.1 uncultured Bradymonadales bacterium
GGCGCCGGGTGGAGAACGCGGGCTGGCCGGCGCCTTTGCAGCCGGTCCGGGACCGTGCGCCAATTGCTGTGCCACCGGTCATGATGGCCAATCCGGCCAGAATGGCTTCGATGGCGCCCACGGACCCAACGCCACCCGCCCCGATCTTCAGGCCCACGGCACCGCCTGGGGCTTCAATCTCTCCGACTGGCGGGCCAACGCCGGGGTCGACGGCGTCTTTGGCGATGCCGGCGGCGGCGGTGGTGGCGGGGGCGGCGGCGCCGGACTTCCGGTCGGCGGCTTCAATGATGTCTGCGCCGAACACTCCGGCGGCGCCGGCGGCGGAGGCGGTGCCGGCGGATGTGGAGGCCCGGCCGGCGAGGCCGGTACCGGCGCTGGCGGCTCCATTGGCATCGTCACTGTCAACGCCAGCGGGCTGACCCTCGAAAATAATCACATCATCACCGACGACGGCGGCGAGGGTGGTGCCGGCGGCGACGGTGGACTCGGCGGCATCGGCGCCGAG
>CAYUPT010000174.1:515-7548 GCA_964446725.1 uncultured Bradymonadales bacterium
CCGGCGCCCCCCGCGCCCTCCCCCCCGTCTATCTTTCCCGCCACGCCGCTCTTCCGCTCTCGCGCCACCGCAGGCCTCGACGGCGTCTTCGGCGGTGCCGGCGGCGACGGTGGACTCGGCGGCATCGGCGCCGAGGGACGCTCGGGAGGCGACAAATCCTGGCGCGACGCCGCCGGGTACTCCACCTATTCATCCGGTTCCGGCGGAGACGGAGGCGATGGCGGCGATGGTGGCCACGGTGGCGGCGCCAGTGGCGGTGCCGGCGGCATGAGCACCGGGATCCTCATTGTGGGAAGCATGTCTCAAAGCGACCTCACCATGTCGGGCAATACCTTTGATATCGGCAATCCCGGTTCCGGTGGCCAGGGCGGACTTCGAGGAGGAAGTTCCACCGACCGCGCTCAACCGGGAGCCACCGGCATCCAGCAGACGACATTTGAACTCAATTTCTGATCGTATTTGTCCGGCCCTGTAGCCGGTGGACTCCACGAGGCTCGCCATGAATGCCCGCTTGATTGTTTTGACCATACTCGCCGCCGCCTTGCTTGCCGTCGGATGCGGTTCCGAAGCCACCAACTGTGACGATCTGGACTGCTCGAGCCAGGGTCGACTCTGCGAACAGACCGAGGACACCGCCCGCTGCGGCGACTGCCGCGCCGGATACGTCGAGCACAATGGCTCCTGCGCAGCTCAGAGCTGTCAGTTGCGCGACGATTGCCCGGACGACGAGATCGGCGAATGGAGCAGTTGCAGCTACGAATCCCCGTGCTCCGACTCCGGCGAACGGACCCGTCAGATCGTCTCCTGGAGCTGCGCGCTCGACAACCGCTGTTCGGGCCGCGCGGAGACCGAAATCGACACCGCCGGATGCCAGCGCGAAACAGAGGGCGACTCCTGTCTCAACGGAAGCTGTGCCGACGGAGTCTGCCGGCTGCACACCGGCCCCGAGGTCACCACCCTTGAACCGTCGCGCATCACCTCCAGCCAGGCCCGACTCGGCGGCACGTTGGTCTCTACCGGCGGTGTCGAACTGACCAGTCTCCAGCTGTGTTACGGTACGGCTCCCGACGACCTGTCGCAGTGCACCGATTTCGACGACGTGCCGGAAGGCCAGGACTTCACCATCGATATCGACGAATTGACTCCCAATACCCCGCACTACGTCGAGGTCCGGGCCGCCAATGATGTCGACAGCTCCACCGGCGCACAGAGGATATTTGTGACCGTCGACCGATGCGACGGAAACTACGTGGTCACTGACGATTTCCCGACATTTGTCAACGACTACGCCGCCGCCGTCTGCCCCGGAGAAAATTCCGACTGTGACGGAGCGTGCCCGGGCGACAAGTGCTTGGACTTCTCGCCCTATCCCGCCAATGGATGCGGCCACATCACAGGTCACCTCTTCGTCGTCTGGAATGACACCATCGAGACGTTGCCCCCCTTTGAGGGACTGGTCGCCATCGATGAAAGCCTGCGGCTTGACGACAATTCATCGCTTACCACCCTCGATTCCTTTAACGACCTCTTTAAAATCGGCGGTCCCCTGATCTTCGAGGGCAACTACGCCATCGAGAGTTTTGGTGGATTCTCCAGCCTCACCGAAATCGGCGATATGCTGTCGATGGAGGGATCGCTGTGGCCCGATGACTCGGCAGGGTTGGAGACCATCGATGCCTTCACGCAACTGGAGACCATCGGAGGTCACCTGCGACTTCGACGAGTTCACGGGCTTACCTCGCTGTCCAATTTCGAACGACTCCACACGATTCAAGGGCGCCTGACCCTGGATGGGCTCCAAGACCTGGAAACACTGGAGGGACTCCAGAGTCTGACCTCCCTCGAAGGTCTGTCGTTGTTGAGCAACCACAGTCTGGTCAACCTCAAGGGCATGGACGGAATCACATCCTTTGACGACGAGTTATTTTTGTGGCTCAACCAGGGGCTCGAGACCCTGGAGGGACTGGAAGAGCTGACGACCGTCGGCAGCAGCTTCTTTTTATGGAGTAACCGCGCGCTGACCACTGTGGCGGCGCTGTCGCAACTGACGTCCGTTGGCGGTAGTACCTTTTATATCAGCGGCAACGACGAGCTACCTCAATGCGAGGCCGATGCGCTCCTGGCACAGGTCGACTTCAGCGGGGATACGACCATCGTCGAAAATAACAACGACGAACTCGGCTGTGATTAGACGCCACGGGCGAAAACGCGAAATCTTTACTCCGCCCAGTCGGCGGGTATATGGTGTTGAACCTCACCGTCGACAACCAAAGGAGGCGCTCCATGCACGATATCCCGCCGATGCCCGACGTTCCGGCAACCGACGCCGGCCCACAACAACTCCAGCGCTGGAAAGATAACTGGCGGCGTTTTCGCGACGCCGCCGTCGCTGCCACGGCCCGACTGCTCGACGAGCACGACACCGCCCCGCCGATTGCCGACGGATTCCATAAACTGGCCGAATTGCTCTCCGACGACGACCGCTCCTGGAAGCTGTGCGTTCAGGCCCGGGGCAGCGACGAGTTAAACTACCGCTACGACAGCGACGGTGTCCGACAACGCCGAAGTATCTGTCGAAACGACGAAGATACCTGGTGGTTCGCCGACCTGCAGCCCGAATGCGCTCACGAATCGACTGCCGCGGCACACCAGAAGGTGGCCCGCCGACTCATCGAAGACCTCTTTTACTGGGGAGATTTGAGCCACGTCTACCTGCATATCTCGCTGAGCAAGGAGAGCTTCATTCCTCCCGAAATATAGGTGACCGAAGGCCGTGATTGGAGGGGTTATGACGGTGGCCTTATGCTCTCCCCCTGTTATAGTGCGGAAGCTCCTGGCGTGCCAGATTTGACACCAATCACATCGATACGGAGGAGCGATGACCTTGTTGTGGAATAGCTTTGGAGCAGCCCGGGAAGTGCCGGGTTCCTGTCATCTACTCGAATATGGTGACAAGCGAGTATTGATCGACTGCGGTATCTTTCAGGGCAAGGGCTCGCAGAAGCGAAACGAACCGCCCTTTCCCTTCCAACCCGAGACCATTGACTGTGTGATCGTCACACATGCCCATCTCGACCATATCGGACGGCTTCCGCTGCTGGTCAAAGAGGGATTTTCGGGCCGCATTGTATCGACGCGTGCAACCTACGAATTGGCGAGACTGAGCCTCGCGGACTCGGTCTCGATTATGGCCTCCGATGCCCGGCGAGAAAATCGCCGGCGCAAAGAGCGAGGCCAGTCGGATACCGTCACCCCGCTATTTGACGAAAATGACATGTTCGAGACCATCGATCGGTGGAATGCCACCCTCGACTACGAGCAGACCCACAGCGTGGCGCCGGGCATTGAACTCACCGTCTTCGATGCGGGGCATATACTGGGATCCTCTTCGCTGCTACTGGAGCTCAGCGGCGCCGGCGAATCGATGCGCGTCGCCATCTCCGGAGATATCGGCGACGACGGACGCACCCTGGCCTGCGACCCGGCTCCTGGTCCCGACGCCGATCTGGCGGTCATAGAGAGCACCTACGGCGACCGCGACCACCGCTCTCAGACCGAGAGTATCGCCGAACTGCAGGAGGTGATCTGTGACACCTTTGACCGCGGCGGTAATGTGGTGATTCCCACCTTTGCTCTGGAGCGAGCCCAGGAGCTGTTATTTCTGCTCCACGACGCCTGGAAAGGGGGCCAAATCCCGAAGATGAGCAAAATCTTTCTGGACAGCCCCATGGCCACCACCGCCACGGGCATCTACCGGCGCCACCTCCATCTACTCAACGACAGAGCCCGCGCTGAATTCGGCACCGGCTCCGACCCCTTTAATTTCCAGGCCCTCGACTATACGCGGACTACACAGGAGTCAGCCGCCATCAACTCCATTTCTTCGGGCGCCGTCATTTTGGCGGGAAGTGGCATGGTCACCGGCGGCCGAGTTCTCGATCACCTTCGCCACAATCTGGGACGGCCGGAGTCGAGCGTCGTCTTCGTCGGCTACCAGGCCCAGGGCACCCGGGGCCGCCAGATCGTCGACGGGACCGACTCGGTGAGCATCCACGGCCTGCCGATCCCCCCCCGGGCCTCGGTCCACACCATCGGCGGATTCTCGGCTCACGCCGGCCAGTCCAAACTGGTGGAGTGGGTCCAACAGACCGGCGCCGACCAGGCCTATCTCGTCCACGGTGAACAGCGTTCCATGGATCCACTGGCGACCCGACTCCAGGAGCTGGGCATACGAGCCGAAATGCCCGAGAGCGGTGAGGTAAAGCAGCCGACAAACTAGCCCCGAAGCCGGGTGCAATTCGACGTGATCGACGAACTTCGAGCTTCCCCGCGAGCGTACGAGCGGGGAAGTGGCTGCGAGTGCAGTTCAACGAGCAGTCGATGGGGTCGATGTACTTCGCTCGCATACGCTCTCTCCACCTGCCCCCACGCCCGTACTACTGAAAGCGATACGTGGCACCGGCAATGACATTCCGGCCCAGAATCGGCGCGTAGTCCTTAAAAAAGCTGTGGTGGCGACGACCCGACTCATTGAGGAGATTTCTTCCACTCAAGTAGGTCTCAAAGCCCTCCTGGCCCTCCGGCGCCCACCGGATATCTCCGGCCAACAGGTTGTAACCGTCTGTCGCCCGCTCCGACGCCGCGGTGCGCTGCTGAGAAAAGATGCGCTGGTAATTGACGTTTAATCCCAGATCTCCAAATGCGGCACTCAACCCGGTTCCCGCTCTGGGAGGCGTCATCAAGGGCAGATTATTGCCGCCCCGCGTTTCTCCAACGACGATATCGCCGTTGAGATGCCAGGTCATCGGCACATCGCCCAGTGCAAAGTCCTGCTCCAGATCGAGCTCCACACCGTAGAAGCGGACATCGTCCTGTTCGTTGATCACCAGGCGTTCGCCGCCCTCCTCGACGGATCGACCGTCACGTCCCATTCGGATTGCCTCTCCCTGCTCGTCAGTCTGACCGGCGAAGACGACGAAATCATCGACGTGATTGTAAAACGCCGTGGCCTCGAGACGAGTGGAGTCACTTCGGCGATGAAAACTGAGTTCTCCGTTGTAATAGGTCTCAACGTCCAGATCTGGATTGCCGACCTCCCAGGAACCGGCAGCGCCGTGGCGACCGAAGGCAAAGAGCTGCTCCACCGACGGTGTGCGCTCGGAGCGCGAGGCCGTCGCCCGAATCGACTGCGACTCTCCCAAATCGACACGGGTTCCCACCGACGCGCTGGTCGGAACAAACCGGCGCCCTCCGGGATCGCCGTCGTATTCTGCGATCAACTCGTCGCCGACGCGAGCCTCCGTGACCTGAGGGTCTTCGACGGCCTCCGGGCGAACGTCCTCCAGCCCCACTCGACCACCAAACTCGATTTCTCCCCAACCAAAATCGAGTTCTTCTGCCAAAAAAGCACCGACGCTTGTCGTCCGCGCCGGCTGAATGAAGAAATCGCTTCCCGCCCGCGGATCGTCGGCCCGGAAGTCGTCGACATTGACATCGACACCGAATACACCGCGAGCGACGCCAATCGGCTGATGACCCAATTCGACGCGTGCGTCCAGTTCCTCCTGCTCAAACGTCGCCTCCGTGACCCGATCGGTCTGCGCACCGGACTGATCGTCGAATTCAAATTCATCCTCGTTCTGATCGAAGTCCGTCAGCGATAGATTCACTCGCAACGTCTCGACTCCGGGCAATACATCGTAGGCTTCACTTCGCAGATCGAATCGGTGAAAATCGGCGAAAATTCGCTCAAATTCGTCTTCCTGGCCCCGGACCGGGTCGAAGGGCTCCGGGATTCCGTATTCTCCATCCCAGCGCTCATAGCCCACGCCGATATGACCCCATTGCGGCGCCCAGATGCCGGTCACTGAATAGTTGTGATTTCGCACGTCGCTGTTGATCAACTGGCCGGAGATACCCCGGTCGTCATCTCCGGTCTCTTCGGCGACCTGCAAGCCCGAGATCTGAAAGTCCTCACTGGCCCGCCCGCCCAGTCTGGTCCGCAGCGCAAATTCGTCACCCACCGGTACCTCGAGCTTCAACTGCCCCTGTCGATCTCGGCCATTGAGGCCAAAAGTGCCGCGAACTTCACCGCTCAGATCTTGACCAATTCGGGGATCAAAGCGCCCGGTTACCATATTGACCACGCCCCCGGAGGCTCCCGAACCGTAAAGTAGCGTCGCCGGCCCGCGAATGATCTCGATGGCCTCGGCGCCCATCGTATTGCCGGAGACGATATGGTCTACGCCTTCACCGGAGACATCGCTGGTGCGCATCCCGTCCTCCAGAACCTGCACTCGCGACCCCTGAAGGCCTCGAATCGTCGGTCGCCCCACACCGGGACCGAAATCAGCGCTACTGACACCGGCCACTCCATCCAGAACCTCTCCGACATTTCCACCACTGCGCCGCCGCTCTAGGTTGTCTCCATCCAGCACCAGCGATGGACGCACCACCTCACTTTCGGTCCGGCTTCCCAGACTCTGCTGAGTCACCACCCGAAACTCCTCCTGTTCCGTCACTTCCTCGCTCTCTACTTCGGTCTCCGGCTGCTCCGACTCCCCGTCACCGACCGGTGGCAGCTCCTCTCCGTGTACCATCCCGGGAACCATCAATAGAGGGACGATAATCGCCGAAAAACCTCGAAATCTCGCGTCCATCGCGCAGACCTTTTTGCCAGACGAAACCCATAATTAGGCAACCCTAAATACAGGGTTAGTCATATCTATTTAAATTCGTTTGTCAACGGTATTTCAGCCTCCACGGACTTTGGACGCCCCTTGTATCGACGAGCGATGGCGGAGATGCGATACTGCCGCACTCCAGTAGCCAGAGGCGCCGTGGCGGTTATCGATCATGTGGCGACCGAAGCCGAAATGACGCTATTTCGGTATTTTACTGCAAACCGGTCGTCGAATTTCCTATGCTTACCGACGGGAGCTAAAATTGCCGTCAGAACGGACGTACCCTTTCTATTCTATGGATGCTGTTATGCGACGTATCGATGTATCTCGGTGGTCTCGCACTGTTCTTG
>CAYUPT010000175.1:0-692 GCA_964446725.1 uncultured Bradymonadales bacterium
TTCAAGTCGACCCACAGATGGTCATGCGGGGCCTGGTCCTGGATCTCAAACTCGGAAATATGGTCAAAGCCAACCGCTTTGGCTATATCTGGCGGGCTGCTCACGGGACCTCGGTCCTGCCGTATTCGGAGATGCGCGAGACCTACGCCAGGACGCTCGTCGAGCTTTCGGAATCGTCGCGCTGGGTCTTTTTGAACACCTTCTTTTCGATTTCGGCGGGCGTGATGTACTCCCAGCTCGTCGACCTGCTCGACCGCGGCACACTGCCGGAGGTCATGGGCTACGGCGATTTGTACTGGCGGGTCCAAGATATGCTCGACGCCGCCCATATCGAGGGGGAACTCAAGGCCGAAATCATGGCCGACCCCGAGCACTTCGTGGTTCGCGACCCGGAGATGCCGGAGACGCTACTCGACCAGCGACGGGCCGGCAAAAAGGTGATGCTCATCACCAACTCCGGCTACGAGTACAGCAATGCCATGCTGACTCATACCATCGATCCCTACCTCGACGGCGATAAGACCTGGCGAGATATCTTCGATATTTCCGTCGTCGCCGCCCGCAAGCCCGACTTTTTCTCGGGAAGCGCCCCGATCTTTGAGGTCGTCGACGACCGCGGACTCCTTGAGCCGTGGCACGGACCGATTGAAGAAAACCGGATCTACTACGGCGGCAACGCCAATAATATCGAA
>CAYUPT010000175.1:702-7501 GCA_964446725.1 uncultured Bradymonadales bacterium
GCGACGAAATCCTGTATGTCGGCGACCATCTATTCTCGGACGTCAACGTCACCAAAAAGGTGTTGCGCTGGCGCACCGCCCTGGTGCTTCGAGAGATGGAATTGGAGATGGAAGCCATCGAGGTCGCCGCCGAAGATCAATCCGAAATCCGCCAGATGATGAAACAGAAGGTCCGCGCCGAAGATCAGTTCAATCGGACCCGGCTGGCGATTCAGAAGAAAAAGGCCGGCGATCCCACCGAAATCGACGCCCCGGTCGATGAACTCGAGCAGCGACTCGGCGAGATCCGCGACCAGATCGTCGACCTCGACAAACCGCTCGCCCCCACGGTCAGGCGCGACGGCACCCACTCTACCGAGACCTGGGGCTATCTGATGCGCACCGGCAACGACAAAAGCCATCTGACTCGTCAGGTCGAGCGCTACGCCGACATCTACACCTCGCGGGTCTCCAATCTCAGGCGGTATACGCCGTTTATGTTCTACCGCGCTCCCCGCGGCAGCATCCCGCACGACCCGGCTCATCCGGAGTAATCGACAGCCCGCCCCCTCCCGCCTGCTGAATGAACCGCAGCGCGATGGCACTATCCGAATCGGCCCAGGACAAATTGCATCAGTCGCGGTGCGTGATTGGCGAGAAACGTCACCACTTTGCCATGACCGGTGATCACCGCCTCCGAACGGCGCCGATCGATGGCCCGGACCATCGACCGCGCCGCCCGGTCGGCGGGCCACATCAATTTGCGCGGTCTGCGATCTTCCCAGTCCGGGTGATAATCGCCCTGATTGTCGACCCGACCAATATCGCTTTCGACAAAACCGGGCATCAGCGTCGTGCAACTGACGCCGGTGCCGGCCAATTCGGCGGTCAATGTCTGCCCGATGCCGCGCACCGCGAATTTGGATGCGGAGTACGGCCCGTTTTCCGGCAGGCCGACAGTGCCCGCCACACTTCCCATCAGTGCCAGCCGCCCATCGCGCTCTTTGAGATGGGGAATGGCGAATCGGGCGGTCATCGCCAGGCCCACGACATTGGTCTCGAGCTGGCCTCTCCAGGCGTCGGCCTCCAGCTCCAGAAAGTCTCCGGAGACCGAGTAGCCGGCATTGGCGACCGCCACATCGAGCCCCCCGACGCGGTCGACGACGTCGTCGACCGTCGTTCGCAATTCATCGACGTCGGTGACATCACAGGGAGCCACAATGCCCCGGCCTCCGACCTCCTCGATGGCCCGCACCGTCTCTTCCAGGGGCTCGACGCGCCGGCCGGAGACGGCCACCGTGGAGCCACGACTGCCGTACTCGATGGCCATCGCTTCGCCGATGCCACTTCCTCCGCCGGTGATCCACGCCACATGGTCTGTTTCGTATTCGCTCATCGTCCAGTCCTTTCGCATCCCGTAAAACAATTCTACAATCTCGAGGCGCCGGGGTCGCCGGCGAATACCCATTGTTTTTGATACTACGACGTTATCGCCTATGAGCTCTCAATCCCACACCGCCGACGACACCACGCCGACTCGGACCCACGACTGGGCTCGTAGCGGCACCTTTGAGGCGACCCCGATGTACCGGCGCGGCTGGCAGATGTTGCGCGACGACTGGCTGGTCTTTATCTGGAAACTTATGGCCGACTTCGCGGCCCGGTTGACCGGCCTGGCTGTTGGATTCGTGGTGCTGACGCTGGTCATCGCCGACTTTATGCAATTTTCGGTGGGCAATGTCTCGATTCTGGCCTGGTTCGACCATATCGGCGCAATCCTCCAGTCACCCCGGTTTATCGCCGGAATCGTCGGCGCTACCTTTGTTGCCAATCTCGTCGGCGTCGCCATCCAGGCCTTCGTCGTCGGCGGAGTCTGGGGACTGCTCGATCGCGGACTGGAGGGCGAACCCATCGCGATGTTCAAGACCTTTTTCGGCCAGGCCGTTGAACAATTTGCGGATGTGATGACCCTCTTTGCCCTTCGCTTTGCGCTGGGCATCGTCGCCTCCCTGCTCGGCATTTCGATTGCCCTCGGCGTCGTCAACGGTCTGACCACCGGCGACCTCGCCGCCATGGCGGGCTGGCAGTCGACACTTCTGTTGTCGCTGGGCCTGACGATCTATATTGCCTGGGTCGCACTGACCCGACTGGTGATCGAAATCGCCGGCGCTCCTCTGGTCATCGACGACGTCGACCCCGGCGAAGCACTGCTTCGAGGCGCCGACTTTGTGGTCGAAAATTTCTGGAACCTGTATCGACTTCTGATCTTCGCCGTCGGTTTGTTGTTGATTCCGATCGGCGTCTACTGGGTGCTGATCATGGTCGACAACCTGGCGGTGTTGTGGCCGGCCCTCGAGCCGCTTCGCCCGGTCACGTCGCTGCTACAATTCGGCGGTCAACTTCTGGTCTACCTGTCGATCACCGCCGTCGGGCTTTTGTTTTACGGGGCACTCTTCGCCTTCTATAGCTGCGACGACGACGTCTACGCCAAGACCGGCCTTCCCGGGGCTCCCTCCGCCGCCGATTCCAGCGACGATACATCCAATGCTTCGGAAGACGACGTCGGTACCGATATCGAGTTATCAGACATGGTCCCCGAAGACGCCCCCCATCGCTATTCATCGGGCGAGTTGCTCGACCGCAATCGCCCTGCCGGCGACACCATCGACGATGGGGAAAACGGGGAGGAAAAACAGAAACCAGAAAAATTTTCCGCTGAGACTGCATCGAAATCGGAGGTTGACGACCCCGCTTTCGACGGCGACGACCGGAGCCTTGAATCCGGTGACGCCCCCGACGATGGGGAATCCGCACAACGGCCGGATAACCCCGAAGATACTGACCCTGATGGCAATCCAGAAGACAGCGAGCGAGGCGAATAAAAAATTTGGCACAGTCCCCAATTGCCCCTAACGTGGAGGGCGGTCGTACCGGAAATCAAATTCATCTTTGAAAAAGATTTCCAGCCAACTTAAACTAATACAGGAACACTGTAAGCGGCTCGCCCGTTAGGTGACTGTACTCAGGCCGATGGTTCGGTTGGCGAATCGTCGGTGTTGATTTCAACCAGTCGCCGCCTTCTGCACCGTAAGGAGTGCCACGATGTTGCAAGACGACCAGATCCTTTACGACGAACTCAGACAAGAACAAAGCCGTGGTGGTCGGCGAAAATCTCTTCGACTTCCGCTCCGCGCCCCAGCCCCTCGCCGAACTGAAGATGAAGGCGAGGCCCGCGCCGAAGATAATGATACGAACGCCTCCGAGCGCGGCGTGCGCGTCCTCGATATGAAAAACGGCTATTCCGTCGTCGAATAACGATGTTGCAACGACAATGATGTTGTAACGACACAAGTGGTATGGATGTAGTGTGGAGGCCGGTGGCCCGAGATTCGGGCCGCCGGCTTTGCTGATCGTCGCCTTCTGATTCCGGCCGATGCCCCATCCCGAAAGCAAAGCGCCCCGACCACATCCTGTGTGGTCGGGGCGCTCTGTATTCAACCGTTGTTTCGGCGGAAATCAGTCCATGTTTTTGATGATCTCATCGCCGAATTCGGAGCACTTCAGAAGGGTGGCGCCCTCCATATTGCGCTCCAGGTCGTAGGTAACGCGCTTGCTTTTGATGGCGTTGCGAATGCCCTTGACGACCAGGTCCGCCGCTTCGTCCCAGCCCAGGTATTCGAGCATCATCTTGCCCGACAGGATGACACTGGTCGGATTGACCTTGTCCATCCCGGCGTATTTCGGGGCCGTGCCGTGGGTGGCCTCGAAGAGCGCCGTCTCGTCGCCGAAGTTCCCGCCCGGTGCAAGGCCGAGTCCGCCGACCTGAGCGGCCGCCGCATCGGAGACGTAGTCGCCGTTGAGGTTCATGGTGGCGATGACGTCGTATTCGGCCGGACGCAACAAAAGCATCTGGAACATCGCATCGGCGATGCGGTCTTTGACGACCACTTTGCCCTCCGGGCGCTCGCCGTCGTATTCGTCCCACAACTCGTCTTCCGTGATGATCTCGTCGCGGAATTCCTCTTTCGCCAGCTCGTAGCCCCACTCTTTGAAGGCCCCCTCGGTAAACTTCATGATATTGCCCTTGTGGACGAGGGTGACGCTGTTGCGTCCCCGCTCGATGGCGTACTGAATCGAGCGTCGCACAAGGCGCTTGGAGCGAAATTCACTGATGGGCTTGATGCCAATGCCGGCGTCGTCGGCGATCTCGACGTCGAGTTCGGAGTCGAAGAAGTCGACGAGTTTGCCGGCCTCTTCGCTGCCTGCGCGGTATTCAATTCCGCTGTAGACGTCTTCCGTGTTTTCGCGAAAGATGACGACGTCGCACTTCTCCGGCTCACTGACCGGCGCCGGGACGCCCTCGTAGTGACGGCAGGGGCGCACGCATGCGTACAGATCGAGAAGCTGGCGAAGGGCGACATTGAGCGACCGAATACCGCCACCGACGGGTGTCGTCAGCGGCCCCTTGATGGCCACCCGGTGTTCGCGGATGGCGTCGACGGTCTCGTCGGGAAGCCACTCGTCGCTGCGCTCTTTGGCTTTTTCACCGGCGTAGATCTCTTTCCAGGCAATCGACCGATCGCCGCCATAGGCCTTTTCGACGGCCGCATCGAAGACCGGCTGAGACGCCGCCCAGATATCGGGCCCGGTGCCGTCGCCTTCAATAAATGGCACGATCGGATTATTCGGTACTTCCAATTCACCGTCGTCGCGCTTCGTAATTTTCTGACCACTCATAACATTGCCTCCAAGCAAATCGTTCCACCGTCCCGACCCCATTGGCCGGGACGCCGTATTTAAGTCACCACTTACATCGGCACCTATAGCGCAGCCCGGCGCGATGTCGCAAGGCTCGCAGCCGCCCCCTCCAGAGCACCACCGCCTTCCGGAAAAAAAAGTTGCAGCGCCCCCGGCGGGCGCTATCGTTGTGTTGACGACAGCAGATGCCACGGAAGGCATCTCCAATCTTTGCCGACAAGGAGTCTTTCCATGAATAGGTCCTCCCTCGATCACCGCGATCTGGATAGTAATTCCGACGACGATACTCCGTCGATGACGATGCGATCCGGCACGGGCGCTCCCATTTTCGATCACGGAGCGACGACCCGAATCCGGCGCAATCCTTCCCGCGCTATCGCCGCCATGACCTGGGAAGACGGCCCGCGCGCCGTATACGGGCAGGTCGTCAATGTCAGCCTGACGGGCTGTCTTGTGCGGACGGAATCGACCATCGATATCGGCACCGAGGTTCACCTGTCGATTTCGGTCATTGGCAATGGCGACGACTCGGAATACGAGATCGACGCCCGCATCTGTCGCACCACCGATGTCGACGGGCGCCGCGCCTACGGCCTTGAGTTTTGCGCCGACTCCACAGACCAGCGCACCGCCGTTCAGGCACTCTACTCGGCGACGGCAAATCAGTAATGCATCTTCTGGCTGTCATCGACGCCACCGACGTCGACGCACCGCAGGGCCCGGCAACCGTGGTTGCCGGGCTTTCGCTGCTGGAGCGCACCGTTCGGCTCGCCGACGTATGCGGCGCTGATGAGATCGCCGTCGTCGGACTCCAGGGCGGGACCGACCCAAAACTGCCCCTGGATGCCTCCGGCGTCGACGCTCCGATCTCGATCGTCACCGGCGACGGCACCCCGTCGCTCGTCGACCGCCCCGATGCGTTACTCATATTGGACGCCGGCGCCGTCTACGAGCGCGGGCTCGTCAATACCGCCGTCGACCACATCGACGATCTACCGCCCGACGAATCCGCCGGCTCCCCATCCCGCCATCTGGCCGTTCTCCGATGTAGTTCCTCCACAAACCTTCAACCGATACTTCAGGCGCCCGGCGATTTCCGAAATCGCGCTCCGGCCCGGATATCTGGAGGTTGGGTCGTCCGAATCGACTCCCCGCAGGCCGTCGATGACGCGGCCCGACGACTGTGGAACGGATGCCGCAAACCGGAAGACGGCCTGGTGTCGCGTTACCTCAACCGTCACATCAGCCTTGCCATAAGCCGCCGGCTCGCGCCGACATCGGTAGGCCCCAATCACGTCACATTCCTCACATTTTTGCTCGGCATTGCTGCCGCTTTGTCGGCGGCCTACGGCCACTACACGGGCTTTTTGATCGCCGGGATCCTGTATCAGACCAACTCCATTATCGACGGCGTCGACGGAGAATTGGCCCGGGTTCGCTACGAGTTTAGCTTTGCTGGAGAATGGCTCGATACCATCTCCGACGATATGGCCGATCTGCTGATGTACATCGGCCTCGGCATTGGCGCCTGGCTCACTGTCGATCTCGATCTCGGCCCTTTTGGCCCCGAATTGTGGCTGATCCTCGGCGCTGTCGCCGCCATCTCGAAAGTGGCGACAATGGCCGTCTACTACCGGTGGCTTATCGCCAACGACCGCGGCGACCTGCTGGCCTTCCAGTGGAGCTTTGAAGACGATGACGAGACCGCCCAAAGCGGCGTAGACCGCGCCCTGTCGTTTACCCGCTACTTTTTTCGCAAAGACTTCATCGTCTTTGTGGCCATGGTCCTGAGTTTCGGTGGGTTTCTGCCACACCTGCTTATTGCCCTGGCACCGGGCAACGCGATTGTGGCGGTCAGCGTCTTTTTGGAACAACTGGGTTCGTCGGATTAAACGCGGCTTCTCACGCTGCAGTCTGCGGAAATTTTTACCGGCGTCGACGCAGTGCTGCACTCCCGAACTCGACCAGGACGTTAAAATTTCACAAGCGACATCGACGAATTCGGTCTTTTCGGCCCCTCCGGCCTCCGCCCCTTCCTGTCTCGGAGCGACTTGTTGAATTG
>CAYUPT010000176.1:0-7491 GCA_964446725.1 uncultured Bradymonadales bacterium
CTGACGTCGCCGCCGGCGTAATACGACGCCTGGCCTCGAAACGTCGTCGACTCCCCGGCGGTGTGGGGACCGGCGCCGCTTTCGAGGCTGACCTCGTACTCCGGTCTGCGAAACTCCTGGAATTGAACGGTATGGGTATGATTCTGTCGTCGCTGAGACGCCCAGGGCGAAAATTGGATGCGCGCCGTTCCCAGATTGGCGTCGTCGGGCACGTCAAATTCCAACTCGAAGCCGCCGTAGGCGCCGACCTCCAGTTGTCCCTCGTCGATCTCGTTGCGCCGCGGCTCGTAGACGGTGTAGTGGAGATCAAAATCGTCATCCACCGATTCCGGTATACTTCGCGGCGTATCCTCCAGGGTGCGAACCCAGCCCCGGATATGAACCGTCTCCCCCGGTTTGTACATCTGTCGATCGTCGACGACAAAATAGCGGTAATTGGTGCTGGGACTCTGCTTGTCCCAGCCTCCGGATCGGCTGTGAAAGTGCCGGTTATTGCGAGGAACGACCACTTCGTCGCCGCCTCGAGACACCACCATCGGGCCCTCGGTGGTACCGGACGCCGGAGCGTCGAAGATCACTTCGCCATCGGCGTCGGTGCTCCCCAGGCGCTCGCCGCCAATCGAGACGTCGGCGCCGTCGACGGGTTGGCCATCGGAGATCTGCGTGACGTCGACAGCGATCTGGCGACCGTCAGTGGTGACATCGACGGCCAAATCGGTGCGCTGCACGGCAAATTGCCACGTCGGCTCCCGGCGCGAATACCGATTCCGTTCCCAGGGCTGGGGATTGTCGATGGCGACGACGGCCTGGCCGAAGCCATCGCCGTCGAGGGCCGCCGAAATATCGAGAACGTGCTGGGTCGGCTCGTGCAGTTGTTCCGGCGATACGGAGACAGTGGTTTCATCGACGGGCTCAACCTCGTCGAAATCGAGTCGCCAGTCGCCGCCCTCGGAGAGATCGACGTCGTAGACGCGGACCCGGAAGGTCTCGATCTCGGCACTCATGACCGGAACCGTCGGTGACATCGTCGACGGGCGGATGACCATCGACCGCTCGGGGCCGGCGATAAAGGGCCGGTGGGAGCCGAAGTGGACGGTCGTCGACTGCGGCGCCCCCAGTTGTTGACCGAATTGGTCGCGCACATCGGCGGGAATGGTGATGCTGTATTCGGAGCGCGCCCGGAAGTCGCCGCTGACGATCAATCGCGTGCCACCGGCACGGACGTCCAGATGGCGGACGGCGGGTTCGACGGAGATCTCCAATTGCTCCGGGTCGACATCGAGGGGGTTGTTAAATTGCAGGTTGATGCTTCGCCCGGGCCGGCATTCGTTTTGGGCCGGGCAATTGGAGTGCTCAAACTGCAGATCGTCATAGGTCTCGAAGGTCTGAGACTCATTGGCATTGCCCATCACCGGCCCCTCGGCGGAGCGAATCGGGCCCTGGACGCCGACCTCGACAGTGCTCGCTTTGGCGTAGTCGGTGTCGGGTCGAAGGGCGATGACGCGCTCTTCATCGTCGATCCGGCGCACCCCGAGTTCTTCGATGGCCTCTCGCCGCTCGTCGCCGTCGAGTCTGGTCATCGACACCGGCACACCGTCGCTCTCGACGCGGATCGCGTCGACCGACTGCTGGTCGATGGCCTGGTTGAAGACCACGGCCACCGGGGTATCCGTCGAATAGACGCTGGATCCGAAGCTGCGATACACGCGGGACGGGGGAGGAGTGGAAGTAGGCCGCCGGGTGCCCGTTGGATAAATGGACTGCACCTCCGGTGCCGGCGTGGCAAACTCAAAGGCCAGGCGCTCGTCGAGGACCGAGCCGTCGGTGGCCTGCAATCCGTCGTCCAGTGCCACGGAGAATTCGGTGGCCATCGGCCAGCGATCTGTGGGCTCGAAGACGATGGTCTGCGTGCCGAGCCACCGCCAGCGCCCGTCGATTTCGGGGGTGAGCTCCAGTTCATCGGGAATCGATTGGGTGCCGACGGCGCCGACGTCGACGACCGGTCGGTCAAAGGCGATGGCGACCTGAAACGGCGGCTCGACCTGGCCTTCGGGCCGAAACGCCTGAGCTCGAAGCGGCCCCTCGGCGGCCGGCTGGGCAGTGGGGCGACTGAGGTCGGGCGGCCACTGACCGTCGATATCGTCGCCGGTCAGTGGCGGCGGTATGCTCTGTTCGCGCCGCTTGAACTCCACCTCGTCACCGTCTCGCTCCTCGAGTTCGGGCAAGCGCGCCAAAAGTGCGTCGATCTCGTCGTCGCTCAACTCCTGGCCCTCAACGGTGCGCATCGGCTCCCAGTCCGACTCCACAATCTCCTCCTCGGTGGGCTCATCGACTTCGTAGACCTCGGGGGCACAGGCGATCATTGTGGCAGCCATCATCAGGCATGCCAGTACAGTGCGGCTATTCATCTCGGAAACCTCAGCACAAAAAAGTGGTCACTCCCGCCTCTCCCCATTTCCAACGTATATGTGACGAAAAGGATCTAAAAAAATTCGACGGTCATTTCCGTGGCCCACTCCGCCCCCTGTAACAGAACCCACCGCAGCGTTGGCCGATGGACTCATAATTCCGGCAATTCAATCATCCCAGCAGTACGATCCCGGTGAAAAGTCACACGTCTCGCCGGGCGCGCACTCCGACACACCGCCGCCACAGGTGCATCGATTGCTGTACCAGAAGCCCCCGCAGCTTCCCGACGGGCACTCCGTATCGTACTGACAATAGGTGGTGTCCGGATTGTCGATACAGGTACTGGTCCAGGTGTCGCAGACTTCGCCATCAATCGGGCAATCGAGGTGACTGGAGCACTCCGGCACCTCGCACTCGTAGTCATTGCAGACGTCGTCGCCGTCGCAATCGAAGTCGTATTCGCATTCCACGCACTCCGATTCCGGATTGCACCACTCGTCGCCGCAGTCGTCGTGGGTGTCGCACTCCTCGACGCATTCGTTGTCGGAGTTACACAGTTCGTCGTCTGCACAATCGGAATCGACGGTACAGTCGTCGTCATCTCCATCGCCGATGCACTGGTTGAAGCTGTCGCAGGTCTCACCACTCGCGCAGTCGCCGTCGTCGATGCAGTCGACGCACTGGTCGTCATCACAGACACCGTCCGGACAGTCGCCGTCACTCAGGCATCCCACGCACTGGTCGTCGTCACAGACGCCATCGGGGCAGTCGGCGTCATTTGCGCATTCCTGACATTGATTGTCGTTGGTGCAGACACCGTCCGGGCAGTGACTGTCGTCGACGCAGGGCTGACATACAAAGTCGTTGTCATCGCAGTACTCGTCGCCGCAGTGGGTATCTTCGTAGCAGTCGACGCAGACTTCCTCTTCGCTCAGGCAGACCTGATCGGGGCAGTCGTCGTCGACTTCGCAACCGACGCAGATGCCGAATTCGGTGTCGCACTCCTCCTGGTCCGGACAGTGACTGTCGTCGGTGCAATCGACGCATTGGCCGTCTCCGCAGTAGCCATCGGGACAGTCGCCGTCGTCGACACAGACCACGCATTCGCGCAGCTCGACATCACAGGTCTCGCTTCCGATGCAGTCGTCTTCCTCCAGACACTGCACGCATGAATTGTCGGAGTCATCGCAGTACGGAAAGGAGGGATTGAAGCAATCGCCGTCGGTATCGCAGTCGCCGCAGACATAGTCCTCGAGACAGATCCCCTCGTCACAGTCGTCATCGACCACACAATCGCGACACAACTCGTTGTCGGTGTCACAGACTTCATCGTCGGCGCAATCGCTGTCGGATGCGCAGTCGGACTCCGGCTGTTGGTTACCGCCGTTGTCGTTGTCGCTTTCGTTATCGTTATCGCTCCCCTGATTTCCGTTGGCATCGACGTCGCGGAGATCGTCGTCGAAGGTATCGGACGGAGCCGTTTCCAATTCGCCCTCGGCGCAGCCAAAGGCGAGACACGTCAGGAGTACCAGACCCCAAAGACCAATGCGGGAAATGACACAATCGGGTGTGATATTGGAGGGCATCATGTCAGTCCACCACAATCCATCAAAAAAAAGAGGGCGACAATCGAAGTCGACGCACCGGTAAATATGACTAGACTACAGAGTGTTACCGATTTTGGCGCCGGTTACAAATGATTCTGCACAAAGGGGAGCTGACGACCACTAGGAGCCTGTTGCGTATAGCGGACCGAGTCCTCGCCGAGAAGATTTTGATGCCAGATTCGTTCGTATGACGACGAAATAGCAGCGCTATTCGGAGGAATACGAGCGATTTATGGCGCAAAATCGGCCGGCGAGACGATGTGGAGCTTATGTGCAACAGGCTCCTAGATTGGATTGACATTCTCGCAGTCCGTTCCCAAGTTGCACGCTACAGGCTTCGACGTGGAGCTCCCGCAGGCCGTATTATCACGGCGTACCGTCTCGCCTCCCCAGTGATCGCTCGCCGCGTTCGGTGAAGGCCTCTCACTACCAAAGCACCTGGTGTTGTAGACAATCTGCACGCCCCGGGAATCTCATCACAGGCGACATCTGCCCTATGGGTATGGACGCAATTCTCAATTATTCGGCCTACGACTTCGCGATGGTCCGCTGGAGTCTGGCGCTGCTGATTGTGGTGCTCGTCGTCGGCATCCTGAGTGTCATCAAACGCCTGGTGGTGGGCCGGGTCCGGAAACTGGCCGACCGAGAGCGGTTGCGCGGACTCAAGTACGTCGACGCCATCTTTAAAAAACCCGCCGGGTTTATCTTCGTGGCCATCGGATTGGCCATCGGCATTACGGCCCTGCAGCTCGACGATCGATTTGCCGCCGCCGGGTATGTGGCGGCCCAGATTATGGTAGCCATTCAGATCGGGATCTGGCTGAGTACAGCCTGCACCGTCTTTATTACCCGGTACACCCGAAAAATTCAGGACGACGCCGCCCAGGTCACCGCCTTTTCGGCGATCAAATTCGTCATCCAACTGGCGGTGTGGAGCATCGTCTTTTTGATGGTCCTCGACAATCTGGGCTTCGATATTACGGCCATGATCGCCAGTCTCGGCATCGGCGGTATCGCCATTGCCCTGGCCGCTCAAAACATCCTCGGTGATCTATTTGCCTTCTTTTCGATCATCGTCGACAAGCCCTTTGTTCAGGGCGACTTCATCATCGTCGACGAGCACCTGGGAGCCATCGAACATATCGGCATTAAGACCACGCGCATTCGCAGTCTCAGCGGCGAACAATTGATCTTCTCCAACCAGGATCTTCTGTCTAGCCGCATCCGCAACTTCAAACGGATGCAGGAGCGGCGCGTCGTCCTCGAATTCGGCGTCACCTACAACACCGATTCCGATGACCTCAAAAGCATCCCCGATCTCGTCAAGCACCACATCGACGAAGAAGAGCGGGCGCGCTTTGACCGCGCGCACTTCAAGGCGTTCGGTGAGTCGTCGCTGAAATTCGAGGTCGTCTACTGGGTTTTGGACGCCGATTTCAACGTCCATATGGACGTCCAACAAGGCCTGCTATTTGCGCTCGTCGACGAATTCCGAGACCGAGATATCCACTTCGCGTTCCCGACCCGCACCGTCCATTTCGGGAAAGACAAACCCGGCGATACGCCGCAACCGAAGTCCGACGGCAAACAGGATTCCGTCCAGATGCCGGCCTGAGCGCCGTTGTCGCCAACGCGCAGCGGTAACTCACGTGAGGTCCAGTGGACTCGGCCCCTGGCTCTGGCTCGACTGTTGACCGCCTTCTGCGTCGTCTGCCTCCGGTGACGCACAGAAATCTCGCAGCGCCTCGATCAGTCGCGGTCGGTCGTCCTTTTTGATCTGTCCGGCGTTGATCTTGACCGGGTCACCGCTCTGTCTGTGGACGACGAATTGATCACTGAGCAGTGTCCGCTCCCGATACTCGAATTCCGTAGCAAAATCGCGGTTGACCACTTTCACCGATCGAAGCGGTGCCACGGCGTAGGTGAGCCGATCTGATTCGACCCTGACCACCGGCACAACCACCCAGTACCCAAAGGCCGCGATCACCCCGAAACCGGCAATCCAGGTGATCAGAGGAATCTCAACGCCCTCGCTGACACCCCAGAATGCCGTTCCCAGTACCGCGATGCCCAGGACCAAAAAGAGGGGATAGAATCGAAGATCAAATTCGGTGGAATCAGTATTGATGTCCATTACAGTCCTCATCACTTCCGAACGGGGGCATTGTTTTAGCCGCTCAACGAGCGATACCGTACAACGTTGGTCGACCGTTGCAATTGAGAAGCGGTCAAAAAACACAACGGCCCCACCCGCGATGCCGGGCAGGGCCGCAGTGGTACAGCAACTGTGACACCAGGTTACATACTGATGCCGCCGTCGACATCGATGCATTTTCCGGTGAAGTAATCGCACTCCAAGATAAATTCCACGGCCTGGTAGATCTCGTCGGGCCGACCGGGGCGGCGAAGGGGCACCTGACCGATCATCTTGTCGAGCATTTTTTCGGGCATCCCGTCCAGAATCGGCGTCTCCGTAAACCCGGGAGCGACGGCACCGACTCGGATGTCATGGCGAGCGAGCTCCTCGGCCCACAACTTCGTATCGGCGACCACGCCGGCCTTCGATGCCGAGTAGTTGCCCTGCCCCATATTGCCGTGCCGAGAGCAGGAGCTGATGTTGACGATCACCCCGCTATTTCCGGTCTCGATGAGGTGAGACGCCACTTCCCGGGTACACAAAAAGGTGCCCGTGAGATTGACGTCGATGACCTGCTGCCAGTCGTCGAGACTCATGGTCTCGATATCGCCACTGTCTCGGTCTTTTCGGGCCAAGAGCCCGTCGCGGAAAATCCCGGCGTTGTTGACCAGACCGGTGACCTCGCCAAAGGCGTCGATCGCGGCCTCTACCGCCATGGCGACGTCGCCCTCTTCGGCGACGCTTCCGACGTGGGTTGCAATCGAGGGCTGCTCGTCTTCCAGTGCAGCCAGCCCCTCCTGATCGACATCAAACCCCAGGACGTTGGCGCCCTGGTCGGCGAGATTGAGGGCGAAACACCGGCCCAGTCCACTGGCGGCGCCGGTAACAATAATCGTTGCGTCGTTGATCTCCATGAAAACTCCTGTTTGACGTTAAGTTCAACAATGAGCGAACCGCGAAGAAAACCTTTTTGAACCGCAAAGGAGCGAAGTTGGCTAAGGGAAGACCCTATTTTGAACCGCAAAGGGGCGAAGTTGGCAAAGGGAAAAACAGTCAGCAATGATATGATTATTGTGTCGGATGAGGCCTCATTATCGTGCTGAGATGATATGATGTTATCTGCCTCATCTGCCTCATCTGCCTCATCTGCGTCACCGACGTTATCCTAGTTTACTGTTCCTTCCTTTGCCTCTTTTGCCCCTTTGCGGTTCATCACTCGCTTTTCCCTCCCCAAATCCCGCGCACCACTGACCCCACGTGATTTTCGACCAACACTCGCCTCTCTATATTCTACCCTGCCTTACTTTGCCTCTTTTGCCCCTTTGCGATTCAATTTTC
>CAYUPT010000177.1:0-7479 GCA_964446725.1 uncultured Bradymonadales bacterium
AAGAATTGCCGGCCCAACTTGGTATTGAGGCTGACAGTGTCCGTATCAAAGATGTCCCAGTCGATGTGGAGGTCGTAGACGTAGAAGAAGCCGCCAAATTCGTTGGTCCCGCCCAGCTGATCGCTTCCCCACAATCCGTTGTGACTGACGCTTCCGACCAGACTTGTATCATCGAGGACATCGTATTCGACGCCCAGCGAAAGGCTGGTGTACGAGAAGGTGTGGCGGTCATCGGTCTCGATGCGCTCCTGGTCGGTTTCACTGTCGAATGCTCGAAGACCGACGTTATCGGAGGAGTGGACCTCACTGGTCAGTCGAAAATCCCAGACCAGGTCTTCATCCTCGGCATCGGGGTCGACATCGGCGTCGTCGACGCCGGGACTGACCGCATCTTCGGGGGTAATTTGTTGGGCTTCGACGGCTCCCGGCCATGCCAGAGTTGCCATCGCCAGCGCTCCGATTCCTGCTATTTTGTGCTCAATCTGCATTTCGATGTCCTACATCTACGACAAATTCGGAATCTCGCCACCACCCACGTGGAGTGTGAACGAGCTGTTCACAACCTGTTTCGTTACTGCTGTTGTTCGTCGTCTGCTCGCTCGATCCAGTCCATCTGGCCGAGTGTGGCGATAATGATCTCGCGGTCGTCAAATCCGGGATGAACGGGGCCGGTCAACTCGACGGTATCGCCCAGATTCGGTCCCACTCCTCGGTTTCCAAGCTCGCGGTCCAGAGAGGCCGTCCATTCCACGTCGTCATCATCGAGCGACTGGATTCTCATCTCGTTGAAGTTTTGATTCGTCGGCTCCAGGACCACTTCGCCTGTGACGCGGCGCACGCGGTACTCGTCGTCTTCTTCGAATTCCCGCTCCAGGGCCTCGTAGAAAATGGGAACCGGGTCGTCCCGATCGGTGAGGGCCTGTTCCTGATCGAAGGCCAGAACACCGACGGTGCCGAAGTTTCGGGTAATGCCTCGGACCCTCAGTTCGACGTGGTCACCGACATCGACGTCGGCGACGCGGGAGTCTTTGAGAATTTGGATTCCCCCGGTCTCGTCTTCGAGGATATAAGTCCCCTGGTAGCGCTGATCGCTTCCACAGACCGTGCCGCTCTCGAAATAGCGCGGATGAAGCGTGACGACACCGCTGATCCGAACCGGAAGCTCATCGATTTCTTCGGGAATCGTCTCGTCGAAGTCGCGCTCCGGATCGCAGTCGCCCTCGACGGGATAGGGATCGGAGGAACCGAATCCGTACCAGATGACTTCATCATCTTCATCGGGGATATACGACCGAAGATCTTCGATGGTCATATCGCCGGAGACCTCATCGTAGGGCTCGTCGGTAAATTCGACGGGGTCGGAGGCCGTCACCTCGCTTCCTCCCTCCCCGAAAAAGTCATCAGGGTCACCTCCGGTATCGGGTTCCACACAGCCGGTGGCACCGACCAGCAGCGCTGCCAGGCCGAGTGCGGACCAGCCCCGAGACCAATTCCAAAGAGCGCTATTGTACTTCATGTGACCTTCTTTGCATTCATCAAATACACTGGAGGCTTCGACCGCAATAATCGGACGGTCGTCGCTTGTAGGAGGGAATTCAATGTCGAGCGCCGGCCGCTCCCGAAGGAGCGACCGGCGTCGATGTCGTCGTTACTGAATATCCGGTTCGGACTGGGTTTGGTACCAGCCGGAACCGAAGTCCGGACCGCCGGAGGCACTGACCTGGGCTTCCGGGGTGTTACCGGCGCCTTCAGAATAGATGCCGGGGAAGACCGAGATGGGACCGACGAATGTCAGGCACTCGCCGGGGTCGTCAAAATCGGAGGGGGTCTGGAAGGTGGCCGTATACTGGCCGTCGTTGCCGTAGCGCATCTCGAAGCAATTATTGCTTCCACATTCCCACTGGTTGTCGGTCAGCAATCCACCGACGCGGGCGATGCGGGCGAAGTGCTCGTCGCGGTCGAGTTCGTCGTCGCCGAGTTCGACGTAGTGGACGTCGTTGTCGCTGGATTCGATGGTCCAACCCGAGATCTCCTGAATCTGGGGATCGCCTCCGAAGGTGCCGACTTCGTCGACCGAAAAGCTGACGTGGTCACCGACGGTCGGAGTCTCATCGACATTGCTGCCTTCCGGAAGTCGGACGTACATTCCGGCATCGGCATCGCCGATCCAGAACCAGGCATCGGAGATGTATTCGACGGCGGTGACGGTGGCGGAATCGATTTCGATGGCCTCGTCGGGCTCAAAGCTCAGCGGCCTTCCGTCGTCGATTTCCTCGGGGCTGTAGTCGTCGAGTTCGCCCTCCAGATAGGCGACGACATCGCCGATACCGGCGCTTTCGGTAAAGGCGTCGGTCGTCGGGTTGCCACCGGCGTTATCGACATCGGTACCGAGTTGACCCCAGAAGTCCTCGTCGACTTCACAGTCGTATTCAAAGGGCTCACAGACATTGTCTTCACAGGTAGCGCCGCCTTCGCAGTCTTCGTCCTGCTGACACTCGACGGTGACGCACTGACCGGTGTCCTGGTCGCAGATCTCGTCATCGCCCTCGCAATCGGGGTCGATACTGCAACCGTCGTCACCGTTGTCGTTATTGTTATTGTCGTTGTCGTTGTCGTTGTCGCCGTTGTCGTTGTCGTTATCGTCGTTTTGCTCTTGGTTCTCGTTGTCATCGACCGGATCGTCACCGCACCCCATCAACGGGGCTGCGACCAACGAAAAGCCACCGATTAGCACTGCCAACAATGTTCGTTTTGTCATCTCTTTGTCCCGCTCAGGAAACTACTGTCGAAGAGGCGTTTCGCCTCTCGCTCGACTGGTGAAACCGCATCGTCGTCGCGAAATGGAAATCCCCATCCGTTGCAGACCCGACAAAATAAAAAAACCCAAGGAGAATGGCGCCGGGCCATCCGACTTGGGTCGGTTAATTAGCACGGACCCGGACCGGATTCAAACTCGCGTTGGTAAATGGAGCCGACAACCCGTCCGAACCACCGCAGACCGTCAGTACTCAAGGCTCACCACGCGATCGGATGCATCTCCTCGGCAAGGGCGCTCATCATCGACGCCCAGTCGTGAGGCGATACATAGGGGCCAATCACAATCAGCAACAGACAGAGGGCGCCGAATCCCAGCGATAACCAGTCTCCCAGCACGTAGTCATCGACCCAGGGACCGAGTCGCCCCTTCCAGTCCGTCGGTCCCGGCCGCGGATAGGTTTCGGCGCCCGCCGGTCCGTCCAGCACATCGAGATCCCCGTCGGTTCCGTCTTGCTCTCCCGCCCCACCGGCCATTCTCACCACCTGAGCGGCATCGTCGACAGATAGCAGCGTGCCGCGCAATACGCTTTGCCACATCGCCGCCCGACTACCGGCCTCCACGCCGGCTCGTGCCGTGGCGCCGAGCCCGGCGATCCCGAGGATGACACCGATATAGACCTCCAGAGCCAGCCCGAATAACACCAGCCCAATGTCGAATTTCAACTCCCACAGGGTGCGAAAAAACTTCGCAATATTGTCCTGAACCATTGCGCCCTGTTTAAACCACTCAAAGACCCCGTGGCCGGCGACGACAACCGCCAGCCAGAAGAGATTGAGCACGATCGCCAGGGTTACAGCGAGGACGACGTAGGCGATAATAAACGACCAGCGGTCGTCGTGGGTCAGAATATATCGACGAATTTTTTCTTTCACGAACTCACTCCCTACCCGGGGTCAATCAACGTCGTCGATCTGAATTATACATCGTCGTTCGCACCGGCAGCAGCTGACGCCGCGGCGTAGACCCGGCGGATCGGAACCCCGGCGCGTTCGGCGCACCTGGCGCAGGATTCATACTCGGGGCTGATCGTCAGGATCTCATCGCCTCGATGCCCGATTTTGACGGTGACATCGCCGAATTCGGTATCGACGGTCTCGTGGCGCCGCTCCAAGATCCAGCGCTGCACCGGACGGCGCCGAATTCCCAGCGTCGTGGTCTCCTCGAAGATCGACTGGAGCAGTTGTTGTTCGTCATCTCGGCGACACAATACGGCGAGCCGCTGGCCGACCCGGCCTTTCTTCATCTGAACGGCATGAACGACGACATCGAGGGCGCCGGCCTTGCGCAGCGTATCGGCGACATGGGCCAATAGCTCGGGAGACTGGTCGTCGATATCGGTGACGAGTTCCAACACGTCTTGTCGCTGAAACTGCGATGCGTCGTGGTCATCGCGTCCGGATGTGCTCGATTCGAGCACCGTAAAGCGGACCACATTGGAAATCCCGTCGACATCTCGGGTGCCGCAACCAAAGCCGGTGGCCTTCATGGTCCCCTGTTTGACCCCTCCGATGTTGCGAATCGTCGCCGCAATGGTGGCCCCGGTGGGCGTCACCAATTCGGCATCGACGTCGCGGTAATCGACCTCCATGCCCTCCAGTACCCGGGCAGTGGCCGGAGCGGGAACCGGGATGGTCCCGTGGGCGGTCTCGATCGTCCCCCGTCCGGCCGGAATCGAGCCCACCGACCAGGTGGCATTACTGGATTCGATAATCCAGGCGGCGGCCACAAAGTCGAGGATCGAGTCCACGGCACCGACCTCGTGGAAGTGCACCTCATCGAGGTCCATACCGTGGACGTCGGCCTCGGCGCGCCCGAGCCGTTCGAACATGGCGATGGCCCGGTCTTTGACGGATTGTGACAGTGGGCTGTCGGTGAGCATCTGTCGGATCGTCGACAGATGGCGGTGATCGCGCTCGGCGGACTCATTCCATCCCGAAAACGCGACATGCGTTCCCTCAATCGCCCCGCGCACGACGGTCTCGGTCTCGATGGTGATCGCACCGAGGCCGACGTCCGACAGGGCCGACTGCAACTGGTCGACATCGACGAGTCCGGCGTCGATGGCACCGGCCAAAAACATGTCGCCGGCCAGTCCACCGACCAGATCGAGATGAATATGGCGCCGGGCGTCACTGCTGGTCATCGCCGCCCTCCCCGTTGCGGGCCATGCGCTGGCCAAATTGATTGATCTTGGCGGCGAGGACGGCGGCCCCAAAGCCGTTGTCGATATTCATCACCGCCGTGCCCGGCGAACAGGCATTGAGCATCGTCAACAGCGGAGCCACGCCCTCGAAACTCGCTCCGTAGCCGACGCTGGTGGGCACGGCGATCACCGGCTGTGGAGCCAGTCCGCCGACGACGCTGGGAAGTGCGCCGTCCATGCCGGCGACGACAATGACGATGCCCGCCTCGTCGACGTCGCCGAGGTTGACGGCCAGCCGGGCAATTCCGGCGACGCCGACATCGAAGAGCCGATTGGTCGGGTTGCTCAGCAGTTGACTGGTCATGACCACTTCTTCGGCCACCGGACGATCGAGCGTTCCGGCGCTGATGACCAGCACCTGTTGACGCCGGTCATCGACGTCGGGACGCTTCGTCGACACGATCCGGGCCTCCTCGTAGTGCTCCAGGTCGTCGATGCGTTCGCCCAGGCCATCGAGGATGTCGTCGGTGACCCGGGTGGCGATCAATTGTTCATCGCGCTCCATATAGCGATCGAAGATGGCGGCGATCTCATCGGGGTCTTTGCCCTCCGCAAAGATGGCCTCCGGGATCCCGGTGCGGGCCTCGCGAAGATGGTCAAAGCGGCCCAGAAGGTGCTCTTCGTAGGGCTGTCGGACGAGCCGATCGACGACGTCGTCTTCTTCGACCTCTCCGTTTTGAAAGCGGCGGAGCAATTGGCGGATCTCGTCACTCACGTCGTGGTCCTGGTGGTTTGGGGATTGAGACTTCCCGATCGATAGCCGCAGACATCGAGGGTGGCCCGCTCGAAGCCGGCGTCGACGACCCGATTTGAAATCTTGCCCAGTACGGCCGGCTCCAGAGCGGCATCGAGTTCGTCGACCGAAATCTCGATGCGCGCAAGCTCTCCGTGGGCGCGCACTCGAAATTGGTCGAAACCGAGCCGGTGCAACTGGTCTTCGGCGCGCTCGATGCGCCGCAGGCGCTCTTCGGTGACCTCTAATCCGTGTGGAATTCTCGACGACAGACAGGCCATCGCCGGCTTATCCCAGACCGACAATCCGACATGACGGGCCATGGCCCGGACCTGCGGCTTGGTCACGTCGTGTTCGAGCAACGGCTGGTAGACGCCCTGGCGGCGCATCGCCTCCAGTCCCGGCCGGTGATCGCCGGTGTCGGAGGCATTGGTCCCGGAGGCGACGACTTCGGCGCCGACGCGATCGGCGATCTGACGGATCTCCTCGAAGCGCATGGACTGACAGAAGAAGCAGCGCGACGATGTATTTTCTCGAAATCGCTCGTCGTCGAGTTCGCTAAACTCGATCAGATCGTGGGTGATGCCGATCTCGTCGGCCACCTCACAGGCCTCATCGAGTTCGCGACCGGCCAGGGTTTCGCTGACGGCGGTAATGGCGCGAACGTCTTCCTGCTCCAGTGCTCTGCAGGCAAGTGCAGCGACGAGACTGGAGTCGACACCGCCGCTAAAGGCGATGACCAGAGAGTCGAATTGCGCCATTTCGTCGACGATGGCGTTCATCTTATTGAGCATCTCATCGCCGGGTGGCTCATCGGTTGGTGTCGTCACGGCGCTAGTCCTCCGGGTCGTCGTCGAATTGTTGAAAGGCATCGAGCGCAAGGGTGACGTAGCGCACGCGTTCGTCATCAATATCGCCGGCGATCTCTCGCAGTGCTGCGGCATCCGGAAGTTCGGCCTCCGCACTGGGATGAACCACCACCACCGATCCCTGTCGTTCGACGTCGGTGATCTCAAGGCCCCGGCGCCGGCAGGCGTCGGTGATATTTCGCATCAACGCGCTTTCGATCTCATCAGTCACGTACGGTCCTCGATGCATTTCACAAAAACTCGGTGCGGAGTATAGATCGGTGGCGTCGTCACACAAGGCGCCTGTTTCTTTCGATGGGCCTCCACAACTCGGCACTGTCGAAGACGCCGCGTCGTGTTATGGTGGCGATGAACAACACTTCGCTCATTGAATTTTTGCTACGGAGTACCGGATGCGAACTTTGGCGATTGCAGCTGTTTTTTTACTGACCTTTGGCCTCGCCGCCTGCGACGAACCGACTGACGACGTCGACACTGACGGCGACGACGAAGTCCAGCAGCAACAAGACACCGAAGATGATGACGGTGACGACGGCCTCGACGGCGAACCGGAAACCGACTCCGAAGACGGCCCGGAGATCGCCGACGACCTCGCCCCCGGCGAAACCGGACACTACGGCGCCGAATTTACGATCGACGAGGACCCGATGTCGCTGGGTGAAGCGCTCGCGTTGCTCGACGGAGCCGAAGACGGCGAAACCTCGGAGACGGTCAAAGTGGAAGCCGACATCAATCGCGTCTGCCAGAGCAAAGGCTGCTGGTTTACCCTCGAGCAGTCGGAAGTCGACGTGCCGGTCCGGGTTCGCATGGTCGACTACGGCTTTCTCGTCCCGCGCAACACCGAAGATGCCCATAC
>CAYUPT010000178.1:0-7474 GCA_964446725.1 uncultured Bradymonadales bacterium
CGAGTCATCGCCGGATGACTGCTTCGATTCGTCGCCGCGACCTTCCGGAGGAGATGACGCCTGGTCGGATTGGTCGTAACTGCGGCGGGGACGACCACCGCGATTGATCCCCGGATGAGAATCGAGGTCCAGATGAATCTCACCGGTTTCGCGGCTCGAGTACTTGTCTCCAAATTGGAGCCGTCCGGACGTCCCCTGTTTCCGATCGTTCGATGAATTGTCATCGCCCGAAGTGGCGGGCCCGTCGCAGTCGGTCGATGGGCTCGCGTCGGGTCGCTGGCGATTGCGGTACAGACGCTGGAGACGCTCGTGGCGCTCATCGGATGGTTCTCCAACCGGTGGCGGCGTCGATTCCGCGACCGTACTGTCGTTTTCGTCGTTCGCCCTGTCGGTCTCGTCGCCGCCAGCAGAGCGCGGTTTGGAGTCGGAGCGCCGCCTTCGAATTCGTTCCCCGTTTGCCCCGACGCCGAGCGACGGGTGAAACCCAATCGATGTCGATGCCGGTCCACTGGTACGCTCCGGACTCGCCTCCCGACCATCGCCACCGCCGGAAGCGCCACCTGTGTTGCGCTGCCGATCGCCACCTTCGGGACTTCCTTTCGACGACATGGCGTAGCTCATCACGGCGGTGCGGATGGCTCTGATATCGACTTCCGACGACTTCAGTAACGCGTATGCATCGCTGGAGCTCTCTCGGGTCATCGCCGCCAGAAGATGCAGACAACCGACCACCTCGGCGCTAGCGCCCTGTGCAAGTCGCATACTTCGCTGGCGCACCCGGTCGACCAGATGGGCCGCTTCCCCTTCCAGATTCTTCATTTGTTGTTGGAGCCGACGGCCTACGACACTGCGATCCATCAACAGTGTGGCCGCCTGGTTGGGCACCTCGAACATGGCCACCAGCATATGGGCGGTTGAAATATTCTGACCGGCGCCGTCGGCGATCTCGCCTGCCTTTTCGATAACGGCGCCCAATTCGCGACTCAGAGGTAGACTCATCCTTGACCACGCCTCCGAACGAGTGTTGCTGCAATGATAACCACTTCGAATGTACTCCAGACACGTCTCCGCCGGGGCCCGTCAGCACTGGCAATTGAGCGCAGTATCAAGCGAGCTTTAATCACTGCGGCGCGCTCCCACAACCGTGGTTGGCGGGCGTTGTGATGACCTTGTATTCGGCGAAATTGACCATCCGGACGCTACCATCAGAGCAATCCCGGGGTAAAGGCCCAGACCCAGTTTACTGCGTCGATCTACGCCCTTGTCCGATGCCGACGACTCAACTACACAGCCCTCTGAAGGATTCATTTCGACGACGTCTAATGCACTTGATCGTCCAGGAGAATTGCAATGGCTAAAAAATCGATTGTTCGCACTGACAACGCCCCGGAAGCCATCGGTCCTTACTCGCAGGGCGTCGGCTTTGGCAATCTCTTTTTCTTCAGCGGTCAAATCGCCATCGACCCCGACAGCGGCGATCTGGTCGACGACGATATCGAGGTCCAGACCCGACAGGTCATGGCCAATCTCGATTCGGTGCTCGAAGCCGCCGGACTGGAGTTTTCGCACGTCGTCCGCACCACGATTTTCCTCGACGACATGGATGATTTTTCGACGGTCAACGAAATTTACGGCGGATTTTTCGACGACAACCCGCCGGCCCGGGCATGTGTCGAGGTCTCCCGCCTTCCCAAAGATGTCCTCGTCGAAATCGATATGATTGCCGCCCATCCCACCGACGATGACGAATGAGCGAGCGCCTGGAGTTCCCTGAGATGAGACTCCAGTCGGCGTCGTCGGTGCCCGCGCATTTTGGCCAGGGCATCGACAGCGCCGACCGCAACGACTGGTCAACACGCGTCGACGTCGCTAAAATCAATACTGCGAGGGCTTGTCAGATACTTCGACTCTCATTGATGCGACGGTAACTACGTGAAACCACCGTTTTTGATCGCGGGCATAACGACTCTGGTGATCGCGGGGACGCTCGTGACCTGTACGTCGATCCCGGAGCCCGTCGACGATACTCCCGTAGATCCCTCGCCCCCGCCCAGAAGCACTGCACCGGTGGTCGTTCCCGCCCCCCCTCCTTCTTCCACAACTCCGCTTCCGGACTACGGTCGCGAGCACCGAGATTTTGCCTGGCTCCCCGGAGAAGACCGCCATTTGAGCCGCTCGATCGGCACGGTCACCGACGGGTTTTTGGTCAACGGACGACGGGTGGCGATGCCCCACCCGGTGCTGGAATTTCTCGATCGACAATACGAGCGAGGCCTGCACTACACCTCGGGGCCAATGCTGAAGCTGTTGTCGGACGCCGGCCATCACGTCGCCGAGGACTACCCGAATCGCCCGCTCCACCTCGGCAATTTGAGTCGGCGCGGTGGTGGCGACATTCCGCACTCCGTATCGCACAACAACGGACGGGACGCCGATATCGGTTTTTTCGTCGTCGACGACGACGGTGAGCCGGTGCGACCGCCGGACTTACTTCCACTGGACGACGATGGTGTCTTCGACGGCGCCAGCTACGATCCCGATGAATGGCACCTACCGCGCCGGGAACTCGAAGATGTGACGCTACACTTCGACAGCGCTGCCAATTGGCGACTCGTCGAAGGCCTCATCGAATCCGACCACGCACAAATCCAGTATATCTTCGTCTCCAATCCGCTGCGCCGAATGCTTCTCGAGGAGGCGCAGCGTCAGAATGCGTCGCCATCGACGCGTCGGATCGCCGCCGAAATTCTGGTCCAACCGGGCGGTCAGACACCACCGCACAACGATCACTTTCATATACGCATCCACTGTACAGCTCCGGATGTCGCCGCCGGATGCGAGCGCCGCGGGCGAATGGGACCGACCTTTGTGGATCATAGCCCGGCGCGCGACGGCGTTATCGACGAACTGGGCGAATTGCTCGACGCTGCCGAACCATCGTCGCGCACCACGGCACTCCGCCGACTGGCCCACTACGACAACCACGGACTTCACGACGAGGCCCTCGACCTTCTCGATGACGACAAACCGCGAGTGCGGGCTGCTGCGGTCCGGCTTCTGGACGACTACAACCCGGCCGTCGACGCTCTGGTCCGACGCCTCGCCGAGGAAGACGACCCCCGGGTATTTGTAGAACTGACCGACGCCCTGGCCACCTCCGGAGAAGCGGCAACCGGGGCTCTGGTAGAAGCGTTGAGTCGCGACAACGCCGTGGAATTGACTCCCGTCGACGCACCGCGCACCACGACCTCCTTTGTCGCCGATGCCCTGGCCCGACACCAGAAACCGGAGGCGATTCCGGCGTTGATCGATGCCCTCCAGACATCTTCGGACCGCGCCCGTCCGCAGATCGCGCATGCCCTTCGGATTCTCACCAATCAGCGCCTGGTCTCCGACGCCACACTCCGTCGGTCCGAGGCCGCCGGCGACATCGCCGGGCAGTGGACTCAGTGGTGGGACGAATACGCCGACGGCGACCGCCAGCAGTGGCTTGTCGACGGCTTTCGCGACGCCGGACTCGACGTGTCGACACTCGACTCCTCGGACATCTGGGAGTTGTGTCGCGCCATCGACATGGACCGCCACCTCAGTGTCAATGCCCAGCGCCGACTCGAGGAGATTTCGGAGCACTCCGTCGGCAGTCTCCAGTGGGATAGCTACGATGCCAGTTTTTACTGGCGGCGCTGGTTTGAGCGGCGAAAGGACCGCTTCGGCCTCGCCTCGATCCCCTCCGAATTATCGACGGCCGACGGGTATTCACACCCCGATGACGACCCGTCGTGACCCTTACTTTACTTTACACCTCTGCAGTGCAGGGGTATCATCTACAGTGAGTATTCTCGACGCTGTTCACCGTGTGGAAGCGCCCCCGCGGCCTGGGTCAACACGACCTCTGAAAGTGATAAACGCCGCCATACGCTTCCTCCCTGCATCCCCCGGTATCGATGGATTCGATGGCTGAACTAAAGCGAATAACCTCCTCCGTCGGCCTGATCGCGGTAGTGGTCACAACGGCACTGGTGGCGACGGCGATTGCCGGCTGTGGCGGTGAGCCCGATCCCTCGAGCCCGGACGACGCCTACCAGATCTTTCGCACCGCCCTATTCGAGGCCGATGCAGAGACGATGTGGGAGCGCACCGACCCTCAGACTCGCGACTATTTTGAAGATCGCTATGAGCGTCTCGTCGAAATGGATGAACTCATCGAGCGCTATCTACCGCAGACCGATCATCGGATTGCGCGCACTCAGTCCGGCGCCGAATTGCTCGATGAGATCGAGTCCGGCCGACTGCTCTTTGTGACCATGATGCAGCCCGGTCCATTCGTCGATGATGACGCCGTGGAACTCGGGGCCCGCCTCCAGGAATTGCGCATGGCCGAAGACGGTCAGTCGGCGGTGGCAGTAACCCGTGGAGGCCAGGAATTTGTCCTCGTGACCGACGACGACCACTGGTACGTCAACCTCGTTGAATCCGGATCGTTTTTGGAAACGACCTTCCAGTGGCTGACCGACAATGAAGAGGCCCTCGAACAGACCGTCGAAGATCTTATCGAAGAGGAGCGTCAGGTCCGAGAGGAGATCATCGCCGACCTGATGGATCCGGACGAACCCTAGCGCCCGTCCGGGGCTTAACGCCCCGGATGGCATCTCATACCGGTTCACCTATGAGTAATAACGACGAAGACATCCCGGAGCTCGACGAAATTCAGGTCGAGCCCGTCGATCCCGACGACCCGACACCGCCGTCGAATGTGTCACAGCCGCTGTCGGACTCGCCGGACTCTCAACCTTCGCGACCGTCGACGGATTCCAATGCCGCATCGGGACCGGTGTCGTCGCACTCCGTGCCGTCGCCGTCGCGGCCCCAGCGCACCAGTACCGAACAGACCACCGACAGCGACGACCCGCTGATCGGGACCCGACTCAAAGATACCTACGAATTGGTCGATAAAATTGGCGAAGGCGGCATGGGCAACGTCTATTCGGCCATCCAGTACCCGCTGGAGCGCGAAGTCGCCGTCAAGGTGCTCAAGCCCACCGAAAACAATCCCGACGGCGAGCACTACTTTATGCGGGAAGTCCAGGCCATCAACAGCCTGCGACATCCCAATATCGTCAATATCGTCGACTACGGCAAAGAGTCCGACGGGATGCTCTACCTGGTCATGGAGCACCTGCCGGGGAGCACCCTCAAACAGATCATCAAACGCGACTTTCCGCTCGAGCCCAAGCGGATCTGCGAAATTTTGGCTCAACTGCTCGGGGCCCTCGAACAGGCCCACCAGACCCAGATCATCCACTGCGATCTCAAGCCGGCCAATATCATGGTCGAGAAGGTCGCCGGCCAGCCCGACTTCGTCAAAGTGCTCGACTTCGGGATTGCCAAAATCAAGGGCCCGGCCATGGAAGCCGGCCCCTACACCCAGGCCGGCAATATCGTCGGCACCTTCGACTACATGAGCCCCGAGCAGGTCATGCGCAAAGAGGTCGACGGCCGGGCCGATGTCTGGTCGGTGGGTGTCATCATGTACGAAATGCTGACCCGAAAGCGCATCTTCCACGATGAAGACGCGGTCAGTATCATCGGCCGCGTCATGCAGATGCCGATCCGGCCCCCCTCCGAGGTCGCTCCCGACGTCCCAATCCCCAAAAATCTGGAGCGCATCGTTCTCAAAGCCATGGAGCGCAACAAAAAGAAGCGCTACCAGTCGGCCAAGGAGATGCGCAGCGCACTCAAACACGCCATCAAGCAGCTGGAAGCCGGAAACACCGGCAATCTCAACACTGGCCAACACACCGGTCCCAACAGCGGCTCCCTTGCCAATAGCGGTCTGGTTCAGGGCAAGGCCGGCCCCGAGACTTCCAATACCGGTTCTCATACCGGCACCGGAAGCGGCAGCACCAGCCTGTCGAGTCTGTATACCCGCTCCGGTAATTTTGGTGGCTCCGGCGTCGCCGGCGGCCACTCCCAGAAGCTCGCCGAAGGGACCTCGGTTCTCGACCAGACCTTTAGTGCCGACGAGTTGGAATCGGATCTGTCGGGCGAGCGCCGCAAAGTCGCCGTGCTGGCCGTCCAACAGCGCTCGCGGCGAAAATCGGGACTCGACCCGGAGGAAATCGCCCGGCGAAGCGCTGAAGAGAAAAAGCTCATCCAGAAGATCGTTCAGCACTACGACGGCGAACTCGACAGTCAACTGGGCGGTACGTTCACCATCTTATTCGGTGCCCGAAAAGCCCGGGTCGGCGACAATGTGCGGGCCGCCGAGTGCGCGCTGGCGTTGCGCGAAAAATTTCGCTCTCTCGACCAAGGCGCCGAACACATCGGCATCGCCCTGGTGTACGGCGAGGTCTACATCGCCAATCGCAAGGGTGGTAACGCCTACGGAGATGCCATCGACCGGGCCATCGACATCGCCCGCTCCACGCAGGACGCCCGGGTATTTGCCGATGACAACATGCGTCAGACCGCGGCGCGAGACCGCCTCGACCTCGATTCTACCCGGGATGTCGCCGGCAATGAGGTCGCAGAAATTGTCTCTGTCAGCTCCCAGACCGACGACGATCCCAAGAATCTCGACGATATCGACGTCTACGTTCCGCGCCCGTCGTATTTCGACGAGTTGATGCGTCGCGCCGGCTCGACCCGCGACAACAACGGCGGAGGCATCGCCATTCTCGGCGATCTGGGCACCGGTAAGTCCATCCTTCTGGACCGCTTCTCGGACAAACTCGACGAGACCGGCTGGCAGACCTTCGTCGCCCGCGACTCCGATCGCGGCGGTCAGCACGGCCTGGCGCCGATCCGCTCCTGGATCCGCCAGATCGCCAATCTGTACAAAGATCCGCCCAAACTGATTCGGCGCGCCTGTGGCTCGATTGGACTCAAAAAACACATCGACGCCGTCGTCGAAGCCTATCTCGGCCAGCAAGAAGAGGCGCTGGACGTCAACGAATTGCCCTGGAGCGATGCCGAGGGCTACGCCCACTTTACCGGCGCTCTGTTGTACCGGCTGCTGCGATTCGCCATGAAAAAAGGCGATGCCGTGTTGCTGGCCATCGACGATATCGACGTCCGCGACCAATTTACGCTGGACTTCATCGATTCCCTGCTCGACGGCATCAAAAAACAGCCGATTCTCATCACCGTAACCCGGCGTATCGAGTCCTCGGCGCTTGACCACGGGTTGCCGGGCAACTTCGAGGTCCTTCAACTCGGCGGATTTTCCGAAGACGAATCCCGTCAATTCGTCGCCCAGATTTTGGGCTACACTCCTCAGCCCGATATTGTCGCTCAGATCCACCAGCGCTCGAGCGGCAATCCCATGTTTTTAAACGAGATGGTTCGCACCGTCCTGCAGCGCAACGACGGCAAAATCGAAAGCGGCTCCGACCTGCTCGATGCCGACCTGCCGTCGAACCTCCAGGAGCTTCTGGGGGCCCGGCTCGACGCACTGCCCGAACAGGCCCGTGAC